>JARFPW010000104.1 GCA_029288095.1 Gemmatimonadota bacterium | reverse complement strand
GATGTGTATAAGAGACAGGTGTATCTTGCAACTTCCCGCATGGCGCTGCCTGACGGTCTCGATTGGATTGCCGAGATTCCGGCCAACAGCTTCGTACGAGTAGAGGAGGCGCAGATGGAGACTACTCGGCTGTGGGATGATGAGCCTCGCTTTGATTTCTCTATACCTGCGGGAACGGAGCAGGCATTTCTTGGCTATGTCTCCGAGCACCCTGGATGCAGCTGGATTGAAGCCGCAACTGAAGCATTAGATCCGCTCTTCCCGCAGAATAAAGCCACTATGGGCGCTGTTGTTGCCAATCAGCTGTTGGAGTCGCTGCTGAGTCAGGGTCGGCTTAGATTCGAACTCGAGGAAGTTCGCGGTGTGGATGGACAGTATCCGGTGCCACAAATGCGTCTGTTTTTGGCGTAAGTTTCTAAAAATGTACCTTAAGTCACAAAGCTGTCGTGAGTCCTAGTACCCCGGGCCCGTAATAACATCTCGGGAGTCTCGTCCAATTCCATAACATCTTCAGTTGTTCCTTCTTTGGCCCAATCAAGCCAACCTGTCCGGGTAGTAGTGATTCATTTCAACGTTGATACCATTAGGGTCAAGCGTGTCTGACCCAATTTTTTTTGAGGACTTGTTGAGGGTTTGAACTGATGCTTGAAGCAGCTCATCGTTTCCATCGTGACGAGCGCGGAGAGATGGAAGCCCACCACGTCGTGTCTCCGAGACAGCGCCGTCAGGTCGCGGCGGAATCCGCCGTCCCGGAAGTCCGACAACAGGAACACCAGCGATCGCGTCTTCAGCACGCGACCGGCGGTGCGCAACGCCAGGCCCAGGTCGGTTCCGGGCCGCGACGGCCGATGACTGACGAGTTCGTGCAGCAGGTGCCGCAGTCGTTGCCGACCGCGACGAGGACGGACGTAGGACTCGACCACATCGCTGAACAGCAACAGGCCTACCCTGTCGTTGTTGCGGGTCGCGGCGAGTCCGAGAAGGGCCGCCACTTCCGTGGCCAGGTCCTTCTTCGTTCGTCCGCGCGTCCCGAACTCAGTGGACCCCGAGACGTCCACTGCGAGCAGGACGTTGAGTTCCCGCTCTTCGACGAAGCGCTTGACGAACGGTCGCCCGACGCGGGCCGTGACCTTCCAGTCGATCGCGTTGAATGGGTCACCCGGCTCGTATTCCCTGACCTCGGCGAACTCGATCCCGTGGCCCCGAAACACGGCGTCGTAGGCCCCGAGCGCCCTGTTCTCCATCAGGCGGCGGGCCCTGATCTCCAACCTGCGAACGAGATTACCGACTTCCCGGGTGGTAGGCGGGTCGGGAGGCCGGCGTCCCCGGAACAGGGCGAACCCCATGAGCGGCCTGCTACGGAATGGGGACGATGTCGAGAAGGCGCTCGATGACCTGGTCGGGTGTTACTTCCTCCGCCTCGGCTTCGAACGTCATCACGACCCGATGCCTCAGCACGTCCAGGGCGAGGCGTCCGATGTCCTCCGGTATCACGAACGGACGGCCCTCGATGAACGCCTGCGCCCGGGCGGCCCTGGCCAGGTAGATCGTCGCCCGGGGTGAGGCCCCGATGTCGATCCAGCCCGCGAGTTCCTCATCGTAGATCGCAGCCTCTCGCGTAGCCCGTACCAGGTCGAGGATGTACTCCTCGACCCGCGGATCGACGCGCACGGAGGGCAGCAGAGCGCGTGCGGCGAGGATCTGCTCGGGCGAAGCTACGGGCGACAACGGCTCGACGTCATCCGTGACCACGCGGCGCAGGATTTCGCGCTCCTCTTCGCGGTCCGGATAGTCCACCCGGATCTTAAGCATGAACCGGTCGACCTGGGCCTCCGGCAGCGGATACGTGCCCTCGTGTTCGATCGGGTTCTGCGTAGCCAGCACGAGGAACGGTATCGGCACCCGATGGCTCTCCTCGCCGATGGTAACCTGCCGCTCCTGCATCGCCTCCAGCAGAGCGGACTGAACCTTGGCCGGGGCCCGATTGATCTCGTCCGCCAGCACCAGGTTGGCGAAGATCGGACCCTTCTTCGGAACGAACCGCCGTTGTGTCTCTTCCCAGATCAGCGTGCCGATCAGGTCGGCGGGCAGGAGGTCGGGCGTGAACTGAATGCGGCGGAACGTCGTGTCGATCGCGTCGGCCAGGGTGCGGACGGCCAGCGTCTTGGCCAGCCCAGGAACGCCTTCGAGCAGGACGTGACCACCCGACAGCAGACCCACGATCAACCGCTGTACCATTGTGTCCTGTCCCACGACCCGCTGGGCGACCGCGGCCCGTACGTCGGATACGAAGGTCCCGGCCTCCGCCAGCCGTTCGGCCTCCTGATCCAGTTCCGCTGCAGATTTCGTAACTTGCGTCATCGTTTCGTACGCTCTCCCGCGTCTTCAAATCGGAACACGAATGCCGCCATGGCTCCGGCCCGGATCTCGCCACTGCGAGAGCGGACGTCCAGGTCCACGCCCGAGCCGTGCTCAGGCCCGCGCGCCTTCATCACACGCTCCCGGAAGTCATTGCACCGCTGCCGCCATGCCATCCACGACGTAGGACGCAAATCGACCCAACCGCGGTTCGCCCATTCCGGACTGAATGGCTTGTCGCGCTCCGGTTCCACGCTCACCCATGGACCTCTGAGCAGCCTCTCCCCATCAGCCAGCAGAATGGGAATTCCGATCGAAATAATGTCGGAACGCAGGCGTGAGTCCTCCTCAAGTAACCGACTCGCCTGTTCAGAGATCCCTTCCGGATCGAGCGAGCAGGCCGCTTCGATATCCGGGACGAGGCGCCGCAGGATATCGGCCTCGAACAGCAGCTTGCTCAGACGGGGCGGACCGAGCATCTCGAACGCCACCGAACGCACACCGTGTTCGTCCTCGAGACGCTCCATGAGTGCGAGCGCGGCTTCGCGCATCGTCCCGGCCCTGTAGGTGGGACCCATCGTCGCGGCGTCGAGCGCTCCGACGATGTCCCGCCCGGTCGGACGGCCTGCCAGTTCAGAGATCACCGCGTCCGCGATCTCCTCCGGCGTGATCAGCTCCATCATGCCGAGGGCCGATATCGTCTCGAATTCGCCGAGGCTGAACAGGCCGTTCTCGCCGGCGTCCAGGAACACCGACTCCAGGTTCTCTCCCATCTCGACGGAGAGCACTTCGACGTCCTCGCCGAACGCAGACGTCACGGGCAGGGGCTCCAGGCAGTCGACCCTGGGGATCGGCCGGCCGGCGCGCCTCACTTCTCCGTAGGTGATTTTCTTCCACGCCACCGCGGCGGTTGGCTTCACTTCCTTGACCACGGGTCCGCCCGGCGTACGTCCCATCAGGAACATCAGCCCGGAATGGGCACCAGCCACACTCGCCTTGGACAACAGCGTCGCGGAAGGCCGCTCCTCCGAATGCGTGAACGGCACATTGAGTCCCATGCCTCCGGTTCCGGAGGTCCCGATCTTCAGGTAGAACTCGGTCTGTGCCGTCCTCATCGCGTACATGAGCCCCTGCACGTGCCGGATTAGCTGGGGTAGATACAGCGTGGCGAGGTGGGCTTCCACATCCGCAATCGTCGGCGTCCCGCCGCCACGGATGAGGTCCCGGATGTCCGCCGCCGACGTGAACACGTCCTGGTAGGCGATCGCCGTTGCCGTGTTGACGCAGTCGATGATGATCTCCGGCCGATACCGGGTGATCATCTCGAACAGGAGCGAGCGGCGGAAGTCCTCCTCGTGCAGGTCACCGAACAGATCGTCGAGGATTTCCGCCCTGCCGTCGTCCGTGTCCAGCATGGCGCGGCGGGCATCCTCGCGACGACTCGGTCGGAGGAAGATGTCGCCCCACTCGGGGACGATCTCGACTTCCGACGCAGCGGAGTGCTCGGACAACTCGCGGACCCCTGCATCGGCTTCGTCCTGGCGGAGCGCCGCCACGACGAGACGAGCGGGTGTGAGCGGCAACAGCTCTCTGGCGATAGCCATGCCGACGAGTCCGGAACCGCCCATCAATAGGATGTTTCTTCCCTTTATGTCCATTCCCTACCCCGTATTCTTCAAAAGCCTGCGCAGCGCCCGGACTTCGCCGGGCCCGAGTCGCCGCCAGCGACCCGGCTTGAGTCGACCCAGCTCGATGGGCCCGAAGGCAACCCGCTTCAACGCGTCGACATGGATGTCGAGCGCTCGCATCAGCCGGCGCACCTCCCGATTGCGACCCTCCCGCAGCACCAGCTCAACGATGTTAGTCCCGGCACGAGGACCCTTGCGGACGCGGACGCGCTCCGGCCGGGCCATCCCGTCCTCGAGTCTGACACCCGACTCGAGGGTCGCGACGAGCCGCGGCGGCAGCGTGCCCCGCGTGGTGACCTCGTATCGGCGCGGAATCCGGCGTGACGGATGGAGCATCGCCTGCGCCACGTCTCCGTCATTCGTGAACAACAACAGCCCTTCGCTCATGACGTCGAGCCGGCCCACGTGAAACAGCGACCGGTGGTCCGAGTGCAAGGTATCGTACACCGTCGGACGGCCCTGCGGATCGGAACGCGTGCAGATGGTTCGTGGCAGCTTGTGCAGAGCGATCCACATGGCGGGGCTTGGCTCCACCCGCCGGCCATCGACTTCGACCACGCTCCGGCGGGGGTTGATCTGGACGCCCTGCTCCTGCACGACGACACCATCGACCCGCACACGACCCTCGCGGATGAGATCCTCGCTGCCCCGGCGTGACGCTACACCGGTACTCGCAAGGAACTTATTGAGCCTGACGGCGCGGGGCACCGGCTACTCGACCCCCACCGCGTCATCTGCGGTGGACGTCTCTCCGGCGGCTCCGAGATCGAACGCCTCCTGCAGTTCCGCCAGCACCACGGGGAGCTCTTCAGGCGGAGGCAATTCGGCCAGTTCCTTCATCCCGAAGTGATCGAGGAAACGGGTCGTCGTTCCATACAGCAGGGGTCTGCCGAGCCCCTCACCCCGTCCGACAACCTCGATGAGCTCCCAATCGACGAGCGTGCGCAGTACCGAACTCGCGCTGACGCCCCGTACTTCTTCGATTTCGATTCGACCTATCGGCTGCCGGTAGACGACGATTGCCAGCGTTTCGAGAGCTGCCGCTGACAGGTAGGGCGCCCGTGGCACCGAGTCGAACCTCTCCAGGTAGGGGGCGAACTCCGGTCGGGTCAGCACCTGGAACCCGTCGCCGAGTTCGTAGATCTGAAATGCCCGTCCTTCGTTCTCGTAGGCCTCCCTCAGTGTCGCTATCGCCTGGCGCACCGCTCCAGTGCTCAGTTCACCGTCTGCCCGGGCAATCTCGGCCGCCGTCAGCGGCGTCTGGCTGGCGAACAAGGTCGCCTCGACAATCTGCTCGGGCGTCACGACTGATCTCCATCGGATCCGTCGGCTCCATCGGGTCCCCGCGAAAACAGCCAGATCGGAGCGAACGGAGCCGCCTGCTCGATGCGGACCGCCTGCTGTTTCGCCATCTCCAGGACCGCCAGCAGCGCAGCCGTTGCGTGCGCGCGAGTCCCCCATGGGCCGAACAGCCGCTTGAATGAGATCCGCTTGGCCTTCTCGAACAGGCGCTGGATCAGGGATACCTTTTCCTCCACCGTCACGACAAGTGACGGCGGACGAACCCGGATCGGAGGGGGCGGCTCAGGAATCCGGACCGCGGCCTCCAGCAATTCCGCCAGCGTGAGCTGCAGGGCGTCCCGGCTCGCCACGGACATCGGCCGCGGCTCGATGAATCCCTTGCCGAAGTGGCGACCCCGCTGTGCCTCTGCCCGTTGCAGAACGTGGACCACGTCCTGGAAGTGTTCGTATTCGAGCAGCCGGCGCACGAGTTCGGCGCGAGGGTCCTCTTCCCAGTCCAGTCGGTCGGGACGCGGGAGAAGCAGCTGTGCCTTGATTCGGACCAGCGATGCGGCCATCTCGAGAAATTCCCCGGCACGCTCCAGCTGCATGTCGTCGAGGCCCTCGTTGATGGCTCCGAGAAACTGCTTGGTGATGCGCGCGATCGGAATATCGAAGATGTCGATATCCTGAGCGCGGATCAGGTGGAGCAGGAGGTCCAGGGGTCCCTGGAACCGATCCAGTTCGACGAAGAAAGGTTCGGCGCCGACGATCGGCGATCGCGGACGGGTCCGCGTCAGAATCTGGGGAGCCGCCGTATCTACCGTCATCTCATGCGTCGCAGACCTTGATTCCCCAGGATATTGGCCGTAGAATTTGGATTCTTTGTGAGAATCCTGTTGCCAGAAGGACATATCGAGTGCCGAACATTCAGAGCGCCAAGAAGCGGTTGCGGCAGTCCCGGAAGCGCCGCGTCCACAACCGTGACGTTCGATCGTCGATTCGAACGCTTACGAAGACGCTGCTCCAGACCGAGTCCGCGGCGGACGCTGAAGGGCTGTACCGCCAGGTATCCTCCGCTCTCGACCGCGCTGCGCGGAAGGGCGTCCTTCCGAAGAACGCGGTGGACCGCCGCAAGAGCCGGCTGTCCCGCTACGTGAGGTCGCTGAGCAACTGATCGGGGCGCCGGGATCCCCCGGCGCCGACCCGCACCGCTCCGTCTCAACACAGCTTCAGCGATCCGCCCGCTGAGTGTCTTCTTCGCCCTCGGCCGTCTCCTCCTCCTCCAGCATGCGTGATACCGCGTCGAACGAGTCCGCGTCGTCGAGGCTGAGGGACTCCAGGAACGCCAGTTCGTCCAGGAACTCGTCCCCCTGCTCGGCTTCGGTCTCAACCTCGGCCCGAACCGGCTCCTGCTCGGGCTGGGGCTCGGCCTCGGTCCGCTCCGCTTCGGCTTGACCCGGGTCCGGCTCGACCTCGACGGCTTGCGGGAGCGCTTCGACGGGCTCAGGGTGCTTTGCGACGGGCTCGACGACCAGCTTCGCCACCGGCGCCGAATGTGCCCCCGGCACACCATCCAGATCCGCCAGTATCGTCTCGAGCTCCTGGACGGAGCCGGCCGCGGAAACCAACTCCGCCTCGATCGTCTCCAGCCCCGCGATGTGCTCCTGGC
Source organism: Gemmatimonadota bacterium (assembly GCA_029288095.1). GTDB lineage: Bacteria > Gemmatimonadota > Gemmatimonadetes > Palauibacterales > Palauibacteraceae > JARFPW01. The sequence goes on along the minus strand of JARFPW010000104.1, from coordinate 9,892 downwards.
GCCGCTGCGTCCAGGTGGCTTCATCCAGCTCACCTACCTGGAACCGCAGCTCGACTTCCTCGATCTCCGCCGATTTGTCCTCAAAGCGAGTCGCGATGTCTCCGTGCAGCGCCCGGTGCTCTCCGAGGGACGTCTCGAGGATTCCCCGACGACTCTCGAGTTCTCCCGCGACCTCAGCGAGCCGCGCCTCATAGTCGGCCCGTACGCGTTTTGCCACTTCCGGCCGATACTGCTGGCCCACATCGTCGAGCAGGGCCAGCCAGTTCCCGAACGTGGACCGCTTCTCCAGCAGCGACCGCACGGCGGCGGGTACGGCAACTTGATTACCATCTCTCTTCGTGTTCATTCCCCTGCTTCCCGTTCAAAGCGCGTCGCACCCGCGACCAGCGTTCGCCGGATTCTGCCCGGCAGATTCCACCCCGCGATCGGGGTGTTCCGGCTCTTCGACACGAACTGTGTCGGCTCAACGGTCCAGCTTTCGTCCGGCGCGAGCAGGACGATGTCCGCCGGCGCCTCCCGTCGCAGTGATCCGGACGCGAGACCCATGATCCGCGCCGGCCGACACGACATCCGATCGATCAGATCAGACAGCGTCAGGTGGCCCGGCTCGACGAGTGCCTTCATCGACAGCCCGAAGGCCGTCTCCAGTCCGTTGATGCCAAACGGAGCGTCGTCGAACTCGCGCTCCTTCTCTTCATAATGATGCGGCGCGTGATCCGTGGCGATCACGTCGATCACGCCGTCGACCAGCGCCTGCCGGACCGCCTCTACGTCCGCGGCCGTCCGCAGGGGCGGGTTCACTTTCGCCTCAGTATTGTAGCCCCGTACGAGTTCATCCGTCAGGATCAGATGGTGGGGCGTAACCTCGGATGTTACGCGTAGTCCTTTGTCCCGGGCCAGCCGCAGTTGCTCGACGGACTGTCGCGCCGACACATGGCAGACGTGCAGGTGGCCACCCGTCAGCTCGGAAAGCATGGCATCCCGCGCCACCATTACGGCTTCCGCGCAGTTCGGCATTCCTCTCAGGCCCAGGGCGGTCGCTACCGGTCCTTCGTTCATTACGGCACCGAGGGCCAGCTGGATGTCCTCGGAATGCTGCAACACCGCAATCCCGAACGATTGGGTGTATTCGAGCAGCCGGCGCATGAGGCCCGAGTTCGCTACCGGTCCCCCATCATCGGATACGGCCACGGCACCGGCGGCCACGAGCTCGCCGATCTCCGTCATCTGCTCGCCCTTCTGGCCGATCGTGGCGGCTCCAATCGGCATCACGCGGGCTCCGCCGGCCGCTTCGCCGGCGGCCTTCACGAACCCGACCGCGGCCGGATCGTCGATTGGGGGATCCGTATTCGGCATCGCCCACACGGTGGTGAACCCACCGGCTACGGCGGCATGGGCACCTGACGCAATCGTCTCCTTGTGCTCCCCGCCGGGTTCGCGGAAGTGGACGTGCAGGTCGATGAAACCCGGCGCAACGACGAGTCCCGATGCGTCGATCGATACCGCGTCGGCGGGCGCCTCGAGACCGCCGCCGATGTCGGCGATCCGGCCATCCTCGATGATCAGGTCGGCGGGTCCGTCCAGTCCCTGTGACGGATCGACCACCCTGCCGCCGTGAATCCACACACGCTCGCTCACGACGAACCTCGTTTCGCATCTTCCGCGAGTTCGGGCCGCCCGCCCGCGAGCAGGTAAAGAACCGCCATCCTGACAGCGACGCCGTTGGTGACCTGCGGCAGGATTACGGATTGCGGCCCATCGGCAACATCGGAGTCGATCTCAACACCTCGGTTCATCGGTCCGGGATGCAGCACCACAGTCTCGCGCGGCGCGCGTGCGAGACGGGCGTTCGAGACGCCGAACACCCGGTTGTACTCCCGAAGCGAAGGGACGAATCCGGCATCCATGCGCTCCAATTGCAGGCGCAGAACGTTGAGGGCGTCGGCCCATTCGATCGCGTCTTCGATGTGCGGGAATACGGATACGCCCAGGGCCTCGATACCGAGTGGGATGAGGCTGCGGGGACCGCACACGGCCACCTCGGCTCCCATGGCCTGGAGACCGAAGATGTTCGATCGCGCCACACGGGAATGCACGATGTCGCCAACGATGCAGACTCTGAGCCCGTCGATCCTGCCCAGCCGATCCCTCAACGTGAGCATGTCCAGCAATGCCTGCGTCGGATGTTCGTGCCTGCCATCTCCACCGTTGATCACGTTGGACGGAATCCGGTCGGCGAGAAACTTGGCGGCACCCGAGGATCCGTGGCGGATGACAACCATGTCGATCCGCATCGCCTCGAGGTTGCGCGCAGTGTCTACGAGCGTCTCGCCCTTCACCACCGACGAACCACTCGAGCTTATGTTCACCGTATCCGCACCCAACCTCTTCTCGGCAAACTCGAACGAAATCCTGGTGCGGGTGGAAGGCTCGAAGAACAAGTTGACGATCGTCTTGCCCCGCAGAACGGGCACCTTCTTGATCTGACGCTCGCTGATCTCCTTGAACGGCTCGGCGGTGTCGAGGATTGCGCGGATCGTCTCGCCGGCCAGCCCCTCGAGACCGATGAGATCCTTGCCGAGACCCGGCACCCCCGCCTCTCTCATTCGATACCTGTCCGGTCGGCGCCCACGACCCGGACGCAGAACTCGTCGTCCTGCTCGGGCACGCGAACCTCGACGTGTTCGCCGTCGGCCACGAGCTGTGAAAGACCGACGTAGTCCGCCTGGATGGGCAGCTCGCGCCCGCCACGATCCACCAGGACGCACAGCTCGATTCGGCTCGGGCGGCCGAAGTCGGAAATCTCGTTGAGCGCCGCGCGGATTGTTCGGCCCGTATACAGCACGTCATCCACGATGACGACCCTGCGGCCCGTGACATCCACCGGGATCTCGGTCCTCCCGATCAGAGGCATCGAACCGATCTGTCCGAAATCGTCACGGTACAACGTGATGTCGAGAGATCCCGTGGCCACTGGCCCGCCAACTCGATCCCCGACCAGCACGGAGAGCCGTTCGGCCAGTTCTACGCCCCGCCGCCGAATGCCGATCAGCACCAGGTCATGGGTCGAGCCTCCGGAGACGATACCATCCGCCAGTTGGGCGAGCGTTTCTTCCACGCCCGCCGCGTCCAACAGGACGTGCGGTTCCGTCTCTCGGGTCATTCGGCGTCCTTCCTCGGCGAGCGTCGGGGTCAGGCGAACGGGTTCGAGGCTGGCGGAGTATACGATCGCCAGAACCCGCGATCAACGGGCCGATCCAAGCCCCCGAAAACAGTCCGGCGCGCACGTTCCGCTTGTCAAAAGGACGCGAACGTGCCTAGCTTTTTCGCTCTTCACGACCCGGTGAACCAGCAACTCTGACGATTGGACACGCGATGACGGCCAAGGCGTTCGCCTCTCTTCTCGTCCTCGCGACATCGATGGCTTCGATCGCTGCGACGCCCGGCTTCGCCCGGACTGGCCAGGATCAGCCCGTCGTCGAGGTGAGGGCGCCGGCCATCGCACTGACGGGAACAGGCACGGATGTCGGGCTGACGCTGGCCGAAGATCAGCCGGCCACGGCATTCCGGTTGACCACCGCGGATGGTCGTGAACTGGCGAGCGGAGTACTCGAGCCGGGTGTCGAGACGTCGTTCGACAACCTGCAGGTCGGAGACTCCGACGCTTTTCCCCTGGCTCTCGCCCTTGGAGACGGATCGTCGGGTACCGTGTCGATCGATCCGATGGTGCTTCCCGGCTGGCTCAGCCTGGTGCCCGCTCTGGTGGCCATCGCGCTCGCGCTGGCGTTCAAGGAGGTCGTCGTATCGCTGTTCTTCGGCGTGTGGTTCGGCTCGTTACTGTTCGCCGGCCTGAATCCGATCGCTGCCACCTTCCGCAGCATCGACACGTTCGTGGTCCCCGCGCTGGCGGATCCGGACCATGCGGCGATCATCGTGTTCTCGGCCCTGCTGCTCGGCATGGTCGGGGTGATGGGACGCAATGGAGGCACGCTCGGAATCGTCGAGGCGCTCAGCCCGCTCGCCACGACTCCGCGGCGAGCACAGTTCGCCGCCTATCTAGGCGGACTGGCGATCTTCTTTGACGATTACTCGAATACGCTGATCGTCGGCAACACGATGCGGCCAATTACCGATCGCATGAAGGTGTCCCGCGAGAAGCTCGCCTACATCGTGGATTCGACGGCAGCCCCTGTGGCATCCATCATGTTCGTGTCTACGTGGGTCGGCTATCAGATCGGACTGATCGGGGACGGCCTCGAGGCTGCGGCCGCGCAACCGGGCACGACGCCCGAGCAAGCCGCCGAGCTCCTGGCGGCCAGTCCGTTCAATGTGTTCATCCAGTCGATCCCCTTTCTCTTCTACCCGATTCTGGCGCTCGTGATGGTCGGGCTGATCATCTGGACTCAGCGGGACTTCGGACCCATGTGGCGGGCCGAGAATCGGGCAAGCCGTGGCGAAGGCCTGCATCGCCCCGACGCGATGTTGCTGGTGGACACGAAGGGCGATGTGATGAAGCCGGTCGAGGGCGCGCCCCACCGCTGGCTCAACGCCGCCGTGCCCGTGCTGACAGTGTTCTTCGTGGTGGTCATCGGTCTTTATGTCGACGGACGAGCGGCACTCGGTCAGCCGGGAACGCTCTCGGAGATCTATGGAGAGGCCGACCCCTACGCGGCGTTGCTATGGGGATCTCTATCGGGCGTACTCGTGGCGATCGGGATGTCGGTCGCCCAGCGTATCCTGACGTTGAAGCAGTCGGTGGGCGCCATGCTGGGCGGCATCCAGGCAACGCTGCTCGCCTTTCTGGTGCTCATTCTCGCCTGGTCGCTGGGGGAGGTCACCGAAGTGCTCGGCGCCGCCGAGTATCTGGCTGGTCTGCTGAGCGGAAACCTGCCGGTCGAGCTGCTTCCGGCTCTCGTGTTTCTGATGGCGGCTGCGATCGCGTTCGCCACGGGCACGTCCTGGGCTACGATGGCGATTCTGATCCCGCTGGTGATTCCGCTGGCCGTCGCGCTTGGCGGGCCGCAGACAGGCGCGACGAGCACCTTGATGCTGGGCACGCTCAGCTCCGTCCTCGCCGGATCGATCTGGGGAGATCACTGCTCGCCGATTTCCGACACGACCGTGCTGAGTTCCATGGCCTCGGCGTGCGATCACGTGGACCACGTGCGGACACAGATGCCCTACGCGCTCCTGGTGGGCGTCATCGGAATCACGCTGGGCGATATCCCTACGGCGTACGGCATGTCCCCGGTGATTTCGTACGCTCTGGGGGTGACCCTGATCTTCCTGGTGCTGCGGTTCATCGGGCGTCGCGACATGGATTCGCCGCAGTTTTCGTAGGCCGCCGCGTCCCTAGCGTCGTGCCCTGAAGAACTCGCGCAGCAGGCCGCCGCATTCTTCGGCGGCGACCCCGTATTCAACGGCCACTCGGTGATTCAGCCGGTCGTCCTGCACCAGGTTGCCGAGTGAACCGCACATCCCGGCTTTCGGATCGAAAGCGCCAAACACGAGCCGGGGGATCCTGGCCAGCACGATCGCGCCCGCGCACATGGCGCAGGGCTCCAGCGTCACGCACAGCGTGTAGCCTTCCAGCCGCCAGTCACCCTGCGCGGCCGCCGCTGATCGGATGACCAGCACCTCAGCGTGCGCCGTCGGATCGCTGTGCTCTCTCGTCCGGTTGTGGTCTTCGTACGACGTGCCGTCCGGGGCCACGAGTACGGCTCCGATCGGAACCTCGCCCGCGCGCTGAGCGAGCCGCGCCTGGGCGAGCGCGCGACCCATCAACTCCTCGTAGGCGTCGAGACTCATGGAGCGTCGGGCGGCTCGGCCAGGACTTCGAGAGCTCTGTTCAGGCGCTCGACGCAGCGGTCGCGACCCAGCAGGACGATCACGTCGAAAATACCCGGACTCTCCGCCGAACCCATCAGCGCCACCCGCAGCGGCTGAAACAACTTCCCGGCGCCGACGCCGAGTTGCTCAGCCAGGGCTCTCAGATCGGTTTCCAGCGATTCGGCGGCAATCGACTCTGAAGCCTCCAGGAGATCCCGCACGGCGGCCAGCCGTTGGGCCGCCTGGGCCGGCTCCTTCCAGTGCTTTGCCGTAGCGGTAGGATCGAACTGCAATGCCTCTATGGGTGTGAAGAACGGCCGGGACTGATCCCCCATCGCCTGGATGGTCCGGGCTCGCTGACGGATCAGGTCGGCCACCGCGTGCAAGCGCTCGGGCTCCGCCTCGGCGCACGACCGCTCCGGCTCCGGCAGATGGTCGAGCACGACCGGCGCCAGCCGGTCTGGAGACATCAGGGCCAGATGCCGGCCATTCAGCCATTCCAGCTTCTCGGCATCGAACACCGACGCCTTCTTCAGAATGCGATCGAGTGAAAACGCCTCGGTGAGCTCCGACAGATCCATGACCTCCCGATCGTCTCCCGGCGACCAGCCCAGCAGTGCGAGGAAGTTCACCAGTGCCTCCGGGAGGATTCCGGCCTCGCGATACGCTTCGACCGAAGCCGCACCGTGCCTCTTCGACAGTCGCTTGCCGTCGGCCCCCAGGATCATCGGGACATGGGCGAATCGAGGTGCCTGCGCACCGAGTGCACCATAGATCAGCACTTGCTTCGGCGTGTTGGACAGGTGGTCATCTCCGCGCAGCACCAGCGTGATGGCCATGTCCAGGTCGTCCACGACTACGGCAAGGTTGTAGACCGGCGTCGCGTCGGAGCGCAGGAGGACGAAATCGTCGATGGTGTCGTTCTGAATCCGCGTGACTCCATGAACCACGTCATCCCACTCGGTGACGCCGTCGGGAACCGCAAAGAACACGGCGTGGGGCTCTCCGTCTGCGGCCCGCCGCTCGGCCTCGTCGTCGGAAACGCCAATCATCGAGCGCCGGATCGGTACCACCTCGTCGCGCGCCCGCTCGCGGATGGCGGCCAGTTCGTCGGGCTCCACGAAGCTCCGGTAGGCAGCTCCCGAGGCGAGCAACGATTGAGCGGCGGTGCGATGCTGCGCCACACCATCGGCCTGGTGTACGGGTGGCTCGTCCACGTCCAATCCCAGCCAGTGCATCGCGTCGAGAATCTGGCCCGTCATCTCCTCGCTCGAGCGCTCCCGATCCGTGTCCTCGATGCGGAGCAGGAACTCACCTCCGGTTTGCCGGGCATACAGGAAGTTGAACAGAGCGGTACGAGCGCCTCCAACGTGCAGGTAGCCGGTCGGACTGGGGGCGAACCGCACTCTTGGGTGCTCGTATAGTGTTGTGTTGGAACCTTTGACGACGATCATCTCATGTCGTTTCGAAGTACCGCCGGACCGGGCCGCGCACACCGGGCACCGACGCGTTGGCGTTCGTTCCGCTGGTTCAACATCTTGCGGTCCGAGTTCACATCGCGCCAGAACGAGAGGACGCTCGTATGCCCGACCGACCGGACGTCTACCTGTTCCCCGGGTTGCGTAGTCCGTTCGCGAAGATCGACCGCGAGCTCGACGACCTCAATGCGTTGAAGCTGTCGGTTCCCGTCATTCAGCAATCGGTTGTCGGTTCGCGCGGCGTGGGACCCGACGGCATCGGCGGCATCGATCTTGTCATCTGGGGCTCGGTGATCCCGACTCTATCGGTAAGCAACTGGGGTCGCGAGGTCTGGCTGGACGCCGGGCTCGATCCCTCGGTGCCCGCGCTCACCATAGTGCAGCAGTGCGCTACCAGCATGGCGGCCGCCACCCACGCCGCCGCCCAGGTCGGGGTCGGCCGGTTGGACCTCGCGCTGTGTGGCGGCGTCGAATCGATGTCTGCGACGCAGGTCGGACTTTCGCGGTCATTCAGCCAGAAGCTGCGCCGTGCCGGACAGGCAGGGAGTCCCGTCGACGCCGCGAAGGAGCTCGTGAAGCTGCGACCGTCGGACCTGCGTCTCGGAATCCCGGCCATCGAGGAGCGCACGACCGGAAAATCCATGGGCCAGCATACCGAGGAAATGGCGCAGGACTGGGAGATTCCGCGGGATGCACAGGACGAGTTCGCGGTGGCGAGCCATCACAGCACTGCGCGGGCGGCGGCCGACGGCTTCTTCCGCCCGTTGCTTGTCTCACCCGGAACGTACGCGGTGGACGGCGATACGATTCCCCGCCCCGACACGTCCGTCGAGGCGCTGGCGAAGTTGAGGCCGGCGTTCGACCGGGAGCGCGGCACGCTCACCGCCGGGAACTCCTCGCCGCTCACGGACGGGGCCGCCTGCTGCTGGATCGCTTCGGCCACCGGCGCGGAACGCCTGCCCGCATCGGTTCCCCGGGTGCGCGTGCTCGACTGGGAGGTCGCGGCGATCGACCCGCGGACAGAGGGCCTGCTGATCGCGCCCGCGATCGCCATCCCCCGACTCCTGGCGCGCAACGGACTCACGTACGCCGATATCGTTCTGTGGGAAATCCATGAGGCATTCGCCGCACAGGTCCTGTGCACCATCAAGGCTCTGGAAGACGGCTCGTGGGTGCGTGAGAAGTCAGGCGTGGACGCAGCGCTCGGTGCGTTTCCGCGCGACCGGATCAACCCGAACGGCGGAAGCGTCGCAATCGGGCACCCGTTCGCGGCCACCGGTGCGAGGATTCTGTCTCAGGCCGCCACGGAACTTGCCGGGCTACCGGCCGGCTCGCGCTGCGTCGTCAGCATCTGCGCGGCCGGCGGGCTGGGCCACGTGACCCTGTTGGAGTCGGTCGGCTAGTCCGACGCCGGGTAGCGTGCGACCCAGGCGAGGCGCACGGCCGCCACGAACACCGCCGCGCCCAATCCGACGTGCGCCGCCCGCAATTCACCCGGAAGGCTCATCAGGACCATCGCCGCGCCCACTGCCAACTGCAGGACGGCCACAGCGGCGGTAGCCCTCGCCGGGCCACCCAGTCCGGGATCCCCGGGGCGCCGCTTCCGGATGGTCGCAGGCAATATGAGGCACCAGGCAACCAGCGCGTACGCCGCGACCCGGTGAGCCCAATGCGAGTGAATGAGTGGATTCCCCTCACTGCCCGGCAGGAGTTGTCCGTTGCACAGCGGGAACCCCTGGCAGGCGAGACCCGCGTCCAGGTTCGCCGTCAATGCCCCCAGCAGGATGACCGCCAGGGTCGCCAGGGATGTCCACCACGCGACGCGGGAGGCCCGGTCGTTCACTCTCTGACGCCCGGGACCATACGCTTCACTGGCTATCACGATCAGCACGGCGAGCAACAGCATGGCCGTGCCGAGGTGGAGAATGACCGAGGCGGGTGGCAACTCCAGCCACACGGTCACGGCCCCCAGCATGATTTGCACAATCAGCAGCGCCACGGCAGACACTGCCAGCCGCCAGAGGCGGGAGCCGGTCCCGGTGACCACGGCAGCCGAGGAATCATGGCGCCGGACCAGGAATGCGAACAGCGCCACAGCGCCGACGAACGCCGACACGAGCAGGGCCGCCAGCCGGTGCCCATACTCGATCGCCGTCGGCAGGTCCATCGGCGGGATCAGCTGGCCGTTGCACAGCGGCCAGTCGTCCCCGCAGCCCATCCCGCTGCCGGTGATTCGCACGATTCCCCCGAACACGATCAGGGCGAACGTCGCCACCGATGCGGCAATGCCCACCCGGCCCAGTGTACGGCGTATTCCTTCAGTTGAATCCACAGGTTCTGTCCCCGCGCCCAGTGGCGCGTCTGGCTCCCGGCCACATTCGGATCTGGTCCGGTCGGCGGGAATAGGCTTACCTTCTCGCTTGGAAGGCCGGATAATATCGGCGGGATCGCCGACAGGCCATGTTGGCTTCCGGCCCTCAACGAAGAGGTAGACGCGCGACTGATGGCGGAGCCAACTCAGCGGCAGTCACTGGGTCCTAGATCGACGCTGGAGCGCCTGGCGCCCCGGCTCCGTCCCCACAAGT
>JARFPW010000369.1 GCA_029288095.1 Gemmatimonadota bacterium | reverse complement strand
CCCGCATCCAGATGCGTATGCGCCGCTGGATCGAGGATCTGCTGGCGGCACAGGACTACGAGTTCGTGTTTACGCCGCATGTGAGCAGCGAGGCGTTGTTCGCCCGCAGCGGCCACCTGCAGTCGTATTCGGACAACATGTATCCGTCGATGCGTGGCGACGGTGAAGGCGAGGCGTATCGCGTCAAGCCGATGAATTGCCCGGGACACTCGCTGATCTTCGCCGCGCGTCCCCGGAGCTATCGAGAGCTGCCGCTTCGACTGTCGGAGATCGCGAACGTCTACCGCTACGAACGTTCCGGCACGCTGCATGGCCTGTTGCGGGTTCGCATGCTGACGATGGACGACGGACATCTGTTCTGCACCCCGGACCAGGCCGAGGACGAGATCTTCACCTGCATCGACCTGATCGACGAGGTGATGGGCACGCTCGGCCTCGAATACCGGCTGGATTTCGCCACACGTCCGGAAGAGCGGATCGGAGAGGACGCGGTGTGGGACCGGGCCGAAGAAGCATTGCGACAGGCGCTTGACCGCACCGGGCGCGACTACGGCGTGGACGAGGGGGGCGGTGCGTTCTACGGCCCGAAGATCGACATCAAGTTCAAGGACGCGATCGGTCGCGAATGGCAGGGTGCCACCATTCAGCTCGACTTCAACCTGCCGGAGCGATTCGAGCTCGAGTACATCGGTCCCGACAACCAGCCCCATCGTCCCGTGATGATCCACCGGGCGATCTTCGGGACGCTCGAACGGTTCACGGGATTTCTCATCGAGCACTTTGCCGGCGCGTTCCCCGTGTGGCTTGCTCCCATACAGGTGCGCGTGCTTCCGATCACGGATGCTCACGCGGAAGGCGCCGCCAGCATCGTCGAGCGGCTGGACCGGGAAGGGTGGACCATCGAACTCGACGGCCGTTCGGACACTCTGAACTACCGGATCAGGGATGCGGAACTTCAGAAGGTGCCATACGTGCTGGTCGTCGGTGACCGGGAACTCGAGGCGGGAACGGTGGCTGTGCGCGCACGGGGAGCCGAGAAGAAGCAGGAAGTCATGCCGCTCGAGGATTTCGTCGGCCGGGCGCGGGAGAAGATCGAAACGCGGGCCCTGGACCTGTAAACGGAGGATTGTCGTGTACCCGGTCGAGATCAACTACCTGGCCGCGTTCGTCGCGGCGCTATGCGTGTTCGCTCTGGGCGCCCTGTGGTATGGACCCCTGTTTGGAAAGGCGTGGCTGGCCAGCCAGACGGTCAGCGCGGAGGACCTGAAGGCGGGGTCAGGCTCGATGGCCAGGACGTTCGGATTGAGCCTGGCGGCCTACCTCGTCATGGCGCTGACACTCGGGATGTTCGTCTTCCTGATCAATCCCCCGGACCTGTCGCGAGGTCTCTGGCTGGCGGCTGTTCTGTGTGTGGGGTTCGCACTTCCGGGAACGTTGACGTCCGTGCTCTATTCGACCAACAAGATGACGCTGTTCTGGATCAACGGAGGGTATCAGCTCGCCTCGTTCCTGCTGATGGGGACCGTGCTGACCTTGTGGCGCTGAACCCCGCGATCAGATCGCCCGCAGCATTCCGCCCTGCCGCGATATCTGCCAGGCAAGCGCGGCGGCTGTCGACTGTTCCTCGTCGAGGTTGAGCAGCAGGACGTCGAGGGCCATGTATTCGCCAAGCCGGCGACTCGTATCGCACGCAGCCTCGTAGACCTCGATCTGGTGCATGACAGAATCACGGGCCGTCTTCAGCAACTCGGCGTCCGTCGCATTCGGGGCCAGGTCGGGGGGCAGGTCCGGGGAAGCGGTTCCGTGCTCCGCCGGTCGCTCGGCAACGCGCATCAAGCGCTCCACGCGGCTGAGCTGGACGGAAGACTCGGCGGCGGCGGCCCGAAACAGCGACGCCACGGTCTCATCGGTAGCGACCATGGCCATGTCATGGAACGACTCGGCGGCCCGAGCTTCGAAACTCCGGGCTTCCAGCAACTGCGCGGCGTAAAGTTGATGCAGGCTTGTCTCTTTGAGACCGTCCATGCTCGACTCGGAATCCCTCGGGTGGATACCAGGCACTGCACCCTCAACCAAAGGGCATCCCGATTAGTGCAGAATCCGGGCCATGGAGGAGGTAGAACCCGGCTAGGGTCCTTCATCCGCGGAGGGTGAGGCCCACCACTCACTCAGGGTTTCGAGGCTCACGGCTCGATGAGAGGCCTGTCGCGTGGCTTGTCCGCTCTCGACCAGGATGGCCTGAGGGGACTCATGACGGACTTGTAGACGGTCTTCCGCTTCGTCCGAAACGCCGCGATGCCGGATGACATCAACGACGAACACCTGCGCGGCAGGGAAATTTTCCGCGAATCTCTCGATATGCAGTCTGGCCGAGAAGCTCAACTCGCAGCGCGTGCTGTGCTTGAACAGGATCGCGCGTTCCGCGGTCATCAACTCCTGCAGGTCTTCAAACGCCTCAAGCTGTTTCACCTGACTGACCTTTCTTACCTACAGGCGGGGTTGCCACCTGACTCAGGGACCCCTGCAATACCGTTACCGCCGCTCCGCTCAACAGCACGCGCGTGTCCTCGCAGGCGACTCCGACGATCCCACCGCGCTGCGATAACTGTGCCCCCACGAGCCGCTCCTTGCCGAGCCGCGCGGCCCACCACGGTCCGAGCGCGCAGTGCGCCGATCCCGTGACCGGATCCTCGGGGACGCCGGCAGCCGGCGCGAAGTAGCGCGACACGAAATCGACCCCGAGGCTCTCGACGGTCGCACGACCGGGCCGGCTGGTGACGATGACGCCGCGGGCGTCCAGTCTGCCGATGGCCGGGAAGTCGGGTGTCAGCGCACGTACGGCCGCTTCGTCCACGACTTCCACCAGCAGGTCGAGGCGGTTCCTGCCTACCGTGCAGGCGACGTCGGACAGGCGAAGCGCCTCGATAAAGCCGGCCGGAACCTCACCGGCTCCCATCTCAACAGCCGGCTCCGCCGGGAAGTTCATTTCGATCCCCCGGCCCGCCCTCCGCGCCGTCAACTCGCCGCTCAAGGTGGCGAAGGTCAGCGTTTCCGAGTCCGGTGCAGCACCCGTGTCCCACAGGACATGCGCGGCGGCCAGCGTAGCGTGGCCGCACAGATCGACTTCCACGGTGGGAGTGAACCAGCGAAGCCGCCACCCGGCACCCTCGGCCCAGACGAAAGCGGTCTCTGACAGGTTCATCTCGGCCGCCAGCGCCTGCATCCAGTCGTCCTGCACGGAGCCCGAGAGCAGGCAGACGGCGGCAGGATTGCCGCTGAACGGGTGCTCAGCGAATGCGTCCACGATGAACATCGAGGGTCCTCGCTCGCTCATCACAGGTAGGGCGACCCGAGCCACGCGAGCCCGTTGCGAATCCGGTCGAATACCGGCCAGTCGTCCACTTCCTCGATGGTCAGTCGCCGCGCTCGTCCGATCTTCTTCCACGCGATGGTCTCGGCCCGGCCGGCAAAGCTGTCGTCATACGCTTCCACATTGAATTCGAAATTCAGGCGCAAGCTTCGGGGGTCCCAGTTTCCGGAGCCGAACAGCGTCCAGGTGTGGTCGACGATCACCAGCTTCGAATGGTCGAATGGCGGTGGGGTGAGCCACACTCGGCATCCGAACTTCAGAACCTGGCGAATCTGGCCGAGCATCGCCCAGCCGACGACCCGCAGGTTATTGACCTCCGGGATGATGATATCCACCGTGACGCCTCGCAGAGCGGCCAGGTTGAGCGCCGACACGAGCGTCTGGTCCGGGAGGAAGTACGGGGTAACGATCCGCACACAATGCTCCGCGGAGGCCAGGGCGGCGAGCAGAGTCCAGCGCAACGTCTCGAAGTCCTCGTCCGGTCCGTCCGACACTCCACGGGCCGCTATCCCTCCCCGCTCGGCGAGCTCGGGAAACCAGCCGTCTCCATCCAGCAACTCCTCCGTCGTGAATACCCAGTCACCGGCGAAGCTTTCGACCAGGTGTCTTACGACGGGTCCCTCCACGAGGAAGTGGAGATCCTGGACCCGACCCTCGGTAGCGTCCGACATGCATCCGGCCCGAATGTTCATCCCGCCGGTGAATCCGATCGTCCCATCCGTGACCAGGATCTTTCGGTGGTTTCGGAGATTGAAGTACGGAGCCCGCCAGGGGAGCATCGACTTGAGAAACGAAGCCGTGGGGACGCCTCTCGCCTCGAGGATCTTTGGCGCTGGTGGCGAGCTGTACAGAGCGCCTACGGCATCAATCAGGACACGCACGTCGACCCCGCGCCGCACGGCGTCCGCGAGCGCCGCGACGAATGGCTCGCCGGCTTCGTCCATGTCGAAAATGTAGGTAGACAAGCCGATCGTACGCTCCGCTGACCGGATCGCATCAAGCATGGCCGGATAAGCCTCGTCACCGTCGACGAGCAGCTCGACTCGATTGCCCACAGCCATCGGCAGACCCGTGACTTCGCTGCCGGTGCGCATCAGCCCGGCCAGCTTGAGCGCGCGGGCCGGCGGTCGCGACGGGCCCGGCTCCGACGGCAGCGGCGGCGCCTCTCGGTGTGCCCCGAACGCCAGCGGTGGGAGAGGGGAATCGGGCTGGAGCGAGTGCATCTGTCGGCGGATCCGGCCACCCCGGCGGCGGATCCGGTTCACACCCAGTAGGGCGTAGAGCGCCGCTCCCCCGAAAGGCAGCAGCCAGATCAGTCCCATCCACCCGATTGCCGCTCGCACTTCGCGTTTCGTCGAGATGGCATGCAGCGATGCCACCACCGACAGCGTAATGCCGATCAGCCCGGCCAGGATCGGTCGAATGTCCGCGAACATGTCCAAGCGGCTTCACATCCGTTGACGGGGTATGGGTTCGAGAGGTTAGCTTACGACATGGCGATTGGGAAGGCGGATCGAAGAGGCCCCGGGCGGGAGTGGCGATCCGCCCGTTGGCTACTCAGTGGCGCGGCGTTCGTGATTCTCGTGGCGGGGGCGCGGGCCTCTGCCGACATCGTCGTCCCTTTCCTGCTCTCGGTAATCCTGGCCGTCCTGTTCGCGGGCCCCATGCAATGGATGCACAGCCGCGGTGCACCCCGGTGGCTCGCTGTCAGCTTGATCATCATCGTCGTGCTCGGAATTACACTGGCTTTTGGAACCGTGATCGGGGCCTCCGTCATAGACTTCACCCAGAGTCTGCCGTTCTACAACGAGCGATTACAGGAGGAGATCGGCGGGCTCCTCGTGTGGCTGGCGGCCCACGGGGTCGAGGTCTCCCGAGACATCGTGGCGGATACGTTCGATCCGGCTGCCATCCTGTCCGTGGCCGGCCGCATCTTCACCGGCATCGGTGACGTACTGGGTCGCATCGGCCTGATTCTTCTCACGATGACCTTCATTCTGCTCGAGTGGTCGGGGTTCCGTCAGAAGACCCGTGTCGCTTTCGCTCATTCCGAGGAACACCTGGCACGGTTCGCCGAGATCAGCGACAACATCAAGAAGTACCTGATGCTGAAGACGCTGATCAGCCTCGCCACGGGAGTACTGGTCACGGTATGGCTGATCATCTTGCAGGTGGACTTCCCCCTCCTTTGGGGCACGCTGGCTTTCGTCCTCAATTTCATCCCGAACATCGGCTCGCTGATTGCTGCGGTTCCCCCGGTGCTGCTGGCCTTTCTCCAGATGGGTTTCGGTGGGGCCCTGTTCACGGCGCTCGGGTATCTCGTGGTGAATTTCATCCTGGCCAACCTGATCGAGCCCCGGGTTATGGGCGAAGGCGTAGGGCTCTCGACGCTCGTCGTCTTCCTGTCGCTCGTATTCTGGGGATGGGTGCTGGGGCCGATCGGGATGCTGCTGTCCGTGCCGCTCACGATGATCTGCCGCATCCTCCTCGACGCTGTCGATGAGACCCGCTGGATTGCCGTCCTCATGGGGCCGCGGCAACCCGAATCCGTCCCTGTAGAGTAGCAGCGGTGCAGGAACGACTGGTACGCCTGTTCGAAGATCACTTCGGTCATCCTCCCGCCGCCGTGGTCGGCGTGGCGGGGGACGGCTCAGATCGATCGTACCGCCGCCTGCTGTCGGACGACGGGCCTTCTGCGATCGGCGCGGTCGGTCCCGACCACGAGGAGAACCGGGCGTTCATCTCATTCACGCGCTCCTTCCGGTCAATTGAGTTGCCAGTACCGGAATTGTATGCCACGGATGAAGATAATGGTGTTTACCTGATGGAAGATCTGGGTGATTCGACGCTGTTCGCAGTGCTCGACGAAGCCCGTGACGCTGAGGGAGGGCGGTTTCCGGCCTCGATGACCTCCGTCTACCGGGACGTCATCGCGTGGTTGCCCCGGTTTCAGGTAGAGGGACACCGGGTGGTCGATTACACCGCGGCCTATCCACACGCCGAGTTCGATCGGCGATCGATCACCTGGGATTTGAACTACTTCAAGTACCATTTTCTGAAGTTGGCCCATGTGCCGTTCCACGAGGCGCGACTCGAAAGGGACTTCGAGACCCTTACCGCTGTTCTCCTCGGGGTGAGCCGCGAGTTCTTCCTGTATCGTGATTTCCAATCCCGCAACGTCATGCTCACGGCGAACGGGCCGAGATTCATCGACTATCAGGGCGGACGCCGGGGTGCGCTTCCGTACGACGTGGCGTCGCTCCTGTATGATGCGAAGGCCGCGATCCCGGAGGCGGTCCGGGATGAACTGCTGCAACACTACCTCGAGCAGCTCGAATCACTCATTGCGGTGGATCGAGAGGAGTTCATGACCGCCTACCGGGGCTTCGTGGTCGCAAGGATCGCCCAGGCCCTGGGCGCTTACGGATACAGAGGATTCTTCGAACGCAAACCGCGATTTCTCCGCAGCGTCCCGTTCGCGGCGCGAAATCTCGCCGGAATTCTCTCGGAGGGCCTGCCCGCTGAGATGCCTGAACTCGAACGCGTGTTCGGACGGATTGCGGATACGTGGGGCAGCGGGTCGGAGGCGTCGGGAAGTCAGCCCCGCCTGACCGTCTATGTACGGAGTTTCAGCTACCGGCGGGGGTACCCGGAGGACCGGTCAGGCCATGGCGGTGGGCACGTATTCGATTGTCGCGCGATCCCGAATCCGGGTCGCGAGCCCGAGTTCAAGCTCCTGACCGGCCTCGACGAGCGAGTCGCCGACCATCTCCGGCGGATGCGGGAGGCAGGAGAGTTCCTGGACCACACATCCCGGCTCACGATGGCGCAGGTGGACGAGTACCGCCGCCGTGAGTTCGACCATCTCTCGGTCTCGTACGGCTGCACGGGCGGACAACATCGCTCGGTGTATTTCGCGGAACGTCTGGCCGAGAAGCTGGAGGGTTCATTTCCCGACGTGCGGGTCGTCCTCGAGCACCGTGAGAGGCACATGTGGCCCGCGGCACCAGGCGGCTGACCCGTGCAGGCGATGGTGTTGGCGGCGGGTCATGGACGGCGTCTTCAGCCGTTAACGGACACGATACCGAAGGCCCTGATCGAGGTGGGTGGGGTT
>JARFPW010000289.1 GCA_029288095.1 Gemmatimonadota bacterium | reverse complement strand
GGCCACGACTCCGTGGTCCTGTGGTTGCCGCGCAAGACAGACCTCAGAGGTGTCGCCGACCAGCTGGGCGACGTCCCTTTGACCTCCGTTCGCCTGAGGCCCGTGGGCCTGGCGGACATCTTCGCCGAGGTAGTTGGATGACCGCACCGTGGGGAACCTCCGGGTCGAACTCTCCGTTTGGAGTGGGGTGGAGGGGTGGCTGTGGCGAACTCACGGAACAATGGGGGCTCATTGACCACCAGGACGATCGTTCTGCTCGCACTCTCCAGCGTCGTGAACGGAGGGATCGGCCTGCTTCTCTTCCTGGTCTGGGGCTTCGGCACGAATCCCACCATGTCAGACGTGCCATTCCGTATTGCGTGGTACGTCCTCCCGGTGATCATTCTGGCCGCTGCTGTCGCCACTGTATTTCCGTGGATTCTGGCGGGCAGGTCACACGGAAGAAGCGCGGTGGTGGTCGCGACGCTGCCGATTACGCTTTCGATCGTCGTAGTGCTGGCATTCCTC
This sequence comes from Gemmatimonadota bacterium, assembly GCA_029288095.1. GTDB lineage: Bacteria > Gemmatimonadota > Gemmatimonadetes > Palauibacterales > Palauibacteraceae > JARFPW01. Next base: position 4,641 of record JARFPW010000289.1, on the reverse strand, counting down.
CTGCTGGACAGTTGGCTGAACCGGACGTTCGGCTGACCGACTCCTGAGGATCCGCGGCCCGGGAGATCGAACACTCCCGGGCGCGTTCTCGCTCCTCTTCAGCCTGCGTCACGGACGCATGACGCCCAGGAGAAATGCTTGGCCGGTCAGAACTTTGACCACTCCATACTGTACGAACGGGTCGGTCGACGATGGCGTGGTTGACCCGACTGGGACCGGGAGGGAAGAAAGGAGGGGTGATGGGGAAACTGGCTCGCTATGCTGCGGCCGTCGGCTCGGCCGCCACAATTCTCGGGGCACACCCCGTGCTGGCCCAGGATGACCCCTTCGCTACCGGCCGCGTGATCGAAGACATCGCCGCACCGGGCGATCCCTCGCAGACATTCTCCCTCTACCTGCCGAGCGCCTACTCTCCCGCTCGCGAGTGGCCGATCGTCTTTCTCATGGATCCGCGAGGCCGGAGCCTGTTCCCGCTGCGTAAGCTCCAGCCGACAGCGGAACGACTCGGCTACATCCTGGCCAGTTCGAACAACACGGCCAGTGACGTGGACTACGATGCAAATACGCCTGCGATCAACGCCATGATCGCCGCGTTGCAGCCACGCCTGTCACTGGATCTGCGGCGCTTCTATCTGTTCGGGATGTCGGGGACGGCGCGGGTCTCCTGGGCACTCGCGTACGACGCGATTCCCCATGTGGCCGGCATTGCGGGTTTCGGGGCCGGATTGCCTCCTGATTTCAACCTGGAATCCGTACAGGGGCAGTACGGCGCCCCGTTCGTATTCTATGGCGGGGCGGGTGACCACGACTTCAACCATGCCGAACTCGTGCTTCTCGAGCACCGACTGCGTCGCCTGGGATTTCGCTACACGGCATCCTACTACCCCGGCCGTCACGGCTGGCCGCAACAGGACGCCGAATACGAGGCGGCGCTCTCCTGGATGCACTTAATGGCCATGAAGCGCGGGCTGCTCGAAGTGAATATGGCGTGGGTGAACGCGACGTACGCGACGAGGCTGTCCGAGGCGCGCCGACTGGAGGACGAGGGAGCGCTGGCCCACGCATGGAGCGAGTTCGCGGACCTTGGTGCTGACTTCAGCGGCTTGCTCGACGCCACGGAAGCCAGCGACCGGGCGGCCGCACTGGCCAAAGAGTCTGAGGTGTCTGCATGGCGGGCGCGCCGGCTCGACCTCGCCCGTGCCCACATGGCACACAAACGGATGACGACCGTCTGGCTGAGAGATTCCCAAACTGGCACACCGGATCTCGAAACAGCGCTCGAGGCGCTGGCCATCGACAGCCTCCGGGCGACTGCCGGAGACTCCGCGGACATCGACGGTGCAGCTGCCGCCACACGTGCCCTGGCCGACCTGTTCTCGCTGACGTCCTTCTACTACACGCGCTACCACATGGATCGTGACGACTGGGCGCGCGCCCGTCTCACCCTGGAGATTTCAAACGCTATCTTCCCGGGCACACGACGAGTCTGCGGGCAGCTGGAACAGGTGTATGCTGAACTCGGCCTGGAGTCAGGATCTGTAGCGACCGCGGGCTGTGCAGCGACCGGATCCTGATCCTGAAGCCGCGTCAGGGAGCTGAGGCCGAGTCGGCCGGCAGGCGATCCGGAACGATTCCGGCGAGTCCACGCCTGGACAGCAGCTCCTGAAAGCGGGGGTCTCCGCGGATGGGATCGAGGACTCGGTCAAAAAGGCTCCCGCTGTTGCCGTACGGCGGCGCCCCAGCGTAGGACTCCAGGCGTTTCTCGAGCCCCAGTTCGTGCTGCCCGAGTCGGGCCGCAAGCATCGATTTCGAGTGGCTTTGCAACCATGGGAGCTCCCCGATGTCCAGGTTCTCAGGTGGTGGACCCGGGGCGGGCCATACAGCTAACAGTTCGTCGAAGGCCTCTCCCAGGCCTCCGCACTGTCGAATGAATTCAAAATGGGCGTCCCACCAATCCTCCCAGCGCCCGAGATCCACGTAGCCCCAACGCACGTTGCTGCGAAGGCTTCCGACGCCGCACTCAGGGTCGACACGGATCCCCTCCTCGAGCAGGGCTATCCCCTCGCTCGTCCTTCCACCGTACAGTGCGATATATCCCGCCGCATTGAGTCGAATCGGCGACCGGTCAAGGGCGAGGGCCCGCTTCGCCGCCTCGTAGGCCTCCCTCTGCCGACCCACGTAGAAGAGGAATTCGGCGTACTGCTGGTAAGCTTCGACGTTGTCCGGATCGACCGCGAGAGCCCCGAGATAGGCGTCCTCCGCCGCCTCCCACTGCCAGCTGTCCCTATGGACGCTACCCAAAGCGACCAGGGCGGAGGCATTGTCCGGGTCGAGTTCGAGGGCCCGGCGAGCGGCTACTTCGGCGGCCCCTAGATGCTCCGCCCAGCTCGCCGAGTCACCGGCAACATCGCCGTAGTAAGGGACCAGAGATCGGCTCTCGGCCAGACCCGCCCAGGCGGGAGCCCAGGTGGAGTCACGGGCTATGGCGGCCTCGAACAGGGTCACGGCCTCAGAGACGCCTTCGCCCCGCCTCCGCATTTGATTCCGACCGGCGAGATACAGGTCGTAAGCCTGCAGATCCGCCGTCGGCGTGGTGAGACTTCCACCCTCGTCGAGTCCGAGCGGCACGGCCAGCGCGTCAGCAATTCTCTCCGCGATCTCGCTCTGGATCTGGAACACGTTGGCAAGCGGCCGGTCGAAGTTATCGGACCAGAGGTGGGAGCCGTTCGCAGTGTCGATGAGCTGCGCCGTGATACGAACCATGTCGCCTGACTTCCGGACACTTCCCTCAACCAGATAACTCACCTGCAGCGTGTCTCCCCACTGCGTGGCGGTCAGTTCGCGATTGCGGAGGGCGAAGGTCGAGGTGCGCGCAGCTACCCGGAGCTCCCGGATCTTCGCCAGGACATTGAGGATTTCCTCCGTCATGCCGTCGCTGAAATACTCCTGGTCTCTGTCGGGGCTCATGTCCGCAAAAGGAAGCACGGCGATCGAGGGGCGCGGGTCGTCCGCCGGCGCCACGTAGGCCAGGCGAATGGTGCCGGGCACGTCCTCAGGGGCGGCGCCCGTCTGGCTCGTCGATACGGTCTGCCGGCCGACCCAGACCGCGCCGGCGATGAGCGCGATAACGCCGACAAGCGCCATCAGCCCGGCGGGCCAGCGCTTGGAGGCGGGTTGGGCGAGGATTTCCTCGATGACGCCCGGCGCCGCGTCCGCCGTCTTCCGCACACCGTCCGGGGTGACTTCGAACGCCCAGGCGAGGACGAGCGCGAGGGGGAAGCCAAGCAATAGAATCGCGGCCACGTACGTCAGGAAGACATCCGGCAACAGCAGCGCCTGCGCCAGCGGTTCCGCGAACTGGATCAGCCCGAAAGATACGATGCCGTAGACGGCGGCCACCCTGAATACGTGGCGCCGCTTCAGCTCGGCGAAGAACTCCTGGTAGGACTTCACTGGGCGGCCTCTCGCAGAACCAGCGGCCGCGTACGCTCTGCTTCCGGAGTTCTGATTTCCGGAAACCGCCCCGCGCCGCGCTCCGCGAGGTACTCTTGAATACGGGAATCGGTTAACAGGGCCTGCCAAGCGGGGAACCGGAACTCGATGACCCGGCCAAACGGCTGCTCGACAGCCGTCTCCAGGCGCTCCTCAACGGCCCCGTCCAGGTCCCCGAGGAGAATCCAGCCGAATGTGCCGATACTATCATACATCGCGACCGGGATCAGGGACGCGTCTGCCAGCTCCAGCCCGTTCACGTACGCCTCGATCTCTTCATCAGAGCCCAGGACCGGTGGGGCCCGCGGGTCCAGCCGGTTGGCGCTCTTCCACGTCTCTTTCGCGTCTTCCCACCTGCCCCCAGCCACGTACCTTCGTGCCAGTAGATTCAAGGCTCGTCGTTGCCCTGCGACAGTCGGATGTCGCGACACAGCCAACTCATATGCCTCTAGCCCTTCTGCATCGCGGCCGTCCACGAACAATCCGAGACCGAGCATTTCGAATCTAATGGGGGCTCTATCCAATGCGGCCGCCCGATCGAGAAGGCGTATGGCTTCCGCGATTCGTCCGACGTTCAGCAGAAGGTCTCCATACTGCTGGTAGGCCTCCGCGTTGTCCGGATCGGCAGCCAAGGCCCTCAGGTAGGTTGTCTCTGCCGCTTCCCACTCCGCGCGGTTCCTCTGGACGCTTCCAAGCGCAACCAGCGCCGAGGCATTGTCCGGATCGAGCTCCAACGCGTGTTGCGCGGCGCGCTCAGATTCCGGCAACGCAAGTGCAATGAACTCCCGGGCTGTCAGGCTGTCCGGTCGTGCCCCGCCGTACCAGATCCGCAGTTCTTCCGCCTCCGCCAGACCCGCCCAGGCCGGCGCCCATGTCGAGTCCCTCGCGACAGCTGCCTTGAACAAGTCTACCGCTTCCAGCAGACTCGGCCCCCGCTCGCGCATCTTCGAGCGACCCGCGAGGTACAGATCGTAGGCATCGAGGTCGGCCGTCGGCGTGACCAGCTGCTCCCCTGCACCGAGTCCCAACGGGACGCGCAGCGCCTCGGCGACCGCTTCCGCAATCTCCGTCTGGATCGCGAACACGTCATTCATGGATCGGTCGTACTGGTCGCCCCAGAGGTGGGAGCCATCCGAAGCGTCGATGAGC
>JARFPW010000271.1 GCA_029288095.1 Gemmatimonadota bacterium | reverse complement strand
ACCCCAGATGACGCCCTTGAGGTACGGCCGGTAGTAAGGAAGGAGGCTACGGAGCTGGTTCAACCGCACACTCCTCCCGGGCCGGAAATTCCGCGACCGTCTCCGGCACGATCGTTGCACCCTTCAATTGTCTGATCATGGAGGGTTATTATAGGACGGCAGGCGCTGGCGCGAGACCATCCCCGGATTCCGGCGCCCACACACGGAATTCGGTGGCCGAACACTCTACCCGAGAGAGAACTTGATGATGAACATGCGGAAAAACTTCTCCACGATGGTGACGATTGCCCTGATCGGGCTGGCGGCAGGATGTGGAGGAGACACGAGCGAACAGGCGGAACTCGATCGTGAAATGGACCTCGCGATGGCGGACGATTCCCTGTCCCAGCTGGAGGATGCCGCGCTTCAGGACGCCGAGCCGGAGCAGCCCGAGCCCGATGCGCAGCAGCAGCCTCAAACCCAGCAGCCGCCGGCCGCACAACCGAGACCCAGGCCGGAGCCCGAGCCGGAGCCGGAGCCTGTAGATCCGGGTCCGCAGTTCGAGAACCTGACGGTCGCGGGTGGTACCAGCGTCCTGGTGACGCTCGACCAGGAATTGAGCACGAAGACCAGCCAGGTCGGTGACCTGTTCACCACGACATTGACAGCAGCCGTCGTCGTAGGAAACCGCGTTGCGATTCCTGCCGGGGCCAGGATTCGCGGCCACGTGACAGCGGTCCAGAAGTCTGGTGGATCAGATGAGGCTGCCGTGCTCAAGCTGGCGTTCGACGAGGTGACCGTGGATGGAGACACCTACCCGGTGTCGATGTCGGTCGCCGAGGCGAATCCCACCATGAAGGGCCGCGACGGAACGGCGGAGAAGGTCGGCAAGATCGGTGTCGGCGCGGCGGCCGGAGCTATCCTCGGCAGGGTGATTGGCGGCAACAAGACCGGCACGATCGTGGGCGGGGCCATCGGCGCCGCAGCGGGAACGGCGATCGTACTCGGATCCGAGGACTCGGACGCGATCCTCGAAGAAGGCTCGGACATGACGCTGACCCTGGACGCGCCGCTCACGATTCGGCGCGAGGTCTGACCGAACACACAAGCGAGGACCGGGGACAGCAGGCGACCGTTGTCCCCGGTCCTCGCGGTCAGTATCCCAGCGCCTTGCTGTTCCGCCGGGGATCCGCGCCCCCATACAGAGTGCCGTCCGGCGCGATGTAGATCGATTCGACGTTCCCGGAGATTCCCGTTCGCTCCGAGACTTCGTGCCCGAACGCGCGCAGCTGCTCCACGACGGATGCGGGAAGACCGTCCTTCTCGTACCGAATCAGGTCGGGCAAGTGCTGGTGGTGGAATCGGGGGGCGTTCACCGAAGTCTGGACAGGCAGTCCAAAATCGATGTGGTTCGTTACGATCTGGAACACGGTCGTGATGATCGTCGCTCCCCCCGGCGTACCGGTGACCAGCTCGGTCCGTCCCTGCGGATTGATCACGATCGTCGGCGTCATCGCCGACAGCATCCGTTTCCCGGGCGCGATCGCGTTCGCCTCGCCCTGGACCAGACCGTAGATGTTGGGGACCCCCACCCGGGACGTGAAGTCGTCCATCTCATTGTTGAGGGCGAATCCCGCCCCGCGCACGACGACGCCGGAGCCGAAGCCTGAATTCAACGTCGTCGTTACGGCAACCGCGTTTCCGGCGGCATCCACCACGGACAGGTGCGTCGTATTCTCTGATTCCACGGGGACGCGATTGAAGTCTTCAGAGACCGAGGCCCGGTCCAGGTCGATCGAGCGGCGCAGCGAGTCGGCGTAGGACTCCGAAGTCAGCATGTCGAGCGGTACGTCCACGAAATCCGTGTCGCCCAGGTAGTAGTTGCGGTCCGCGTAGGCGCGGCGCATCGATTCCACGGCCAGGTGAATCGCCTCCGCCGAATGCCACCCGGACGCCCCGAGGTCGAAGCCCTCGACGATGTTCAGGATCTGCGTGAGGGTAGTGCCACCGGAGGATGCGGGCGGCATCGACAGCACCTCGTATCCGCGATATTCCGCCCGCACCGGCTCTCGCCACACCGCCTCGTAGGCAGCCAGATCCTGTCGCGTTATCAGTCCGCCGCCTCGCCGCATTTCCGCCGCCAGCGAGTCCGCGATCCAGCCCCGATAGAAGGCCGCGGCTCCCCCGTCGGCGATAGCCTGGAGAGTGCGTGCCAGATACGGCTGCCGGAAGGTCGATCCGACTTCGGGCGGCTCGCCTCCCGGCAGGAACGTGGCCGCCGACACCTGAAATCTGCTCAGTTTTTCCCGGAAGCCTCGTATCGATCTGTGATGCCGTTCGTCGATTTCGTAGCCGTTGCGAGCCAACCGGACGGCAGGCTCCAGCAGCCGAGCCCAGGGGAGCTGTCCGTAGCGCAGGTACGCCGCTTCCAGACCGGCCACCGAACCGGGGACTCCCGATGCCAGGTGGCCCTCCACACCTTGGCGCGTAACCTGGCCTTCTGCATCGACGTACATGTCCGCGGTCGCTGCGCCCGGAGCCTTTTCCCGGTAGTCGAGCGCGAATCGCGTGTCGTCGGCCAGCCGGGCGACCATGAATCCGCCTCCGCCGATGTTTCCGGCCGACGGGTTTACCACGGCGAGAGCGAACGAGGTGGCGATTGCCGCCTCGATAGCATTGCCACCGGCACGGAGAATCTCCAGGCCCGCTGCCGAGGCCAGGCTGTCCGTGGAAACCACCATCCCGCTGTCTGCGCGAGCGGCCTCCGTGGAACTTGAGTATCGCCAGGTCGCAGGGAATTCGACCTCGGACGCCGCGAGTGGTGGCCGCGTTTCGGGAGCCTGCGACGCACAGGCGGTGGCCGCCGCCAGCAGCAAGACGGCG
>JARFPW010000235.1 GCA_029288095.1 Gemmatimonadota bacterium | reverse complement strand
ACCTCGTAGAGCCGTCACCGCCTGAGGAGGAGCTGGAATCGATCCCTTCCGGCTCGCTCTCGTTCGTGGCCGATGGGGAGACCTTCTACTACGTGGACTTCAACCTGTACGTCGAGTTCGAGGAGAACGGGCAGACGGGGTATGTGAACGGCGAGCCCGAGATCGGGGCGCAGCTCGACGAGCTGCCCGAAGGCACGACGACGATCGAAGAGGACGAGCGCACATTTTACCAGTTCGACATGGTGTTCTTCGAAGAAGTGGAAGACGAGCAGGGCAACCCGTTCTACGAGGTAATCGAGAGCCCGGACGGATCGGAGACGGTGGAGTTGTAGTGCAGGGCGGGTCGAGACCGAGGCCGGGAGGAGTAGCAGTGAGGACCGTTCGACAATCCTGCTCGCGGGTCTCGCGGCCCCCGCAGGACTCGCGGTCAGCCTCGGCCCAGCGTCTCCGACGGCAGCTCTCCGAACAGCTTCCGGTAGTCCCTGGCAAACTGGCTCATGTGCCAGAAACCCCACCGGCTGGCGGCCGATCTCACGGTGATTCCCGGTTTCGCCTCCCGAAGTGTCCGGCGAGCCGCGTTGAGTCTTCGCGACTTCATGTAGGCTTTCGGGGACACCCCGTATCTTTCCTTGAACGCGTAGTCCAACGTCCGCCAGCTGACGCCTGCGGCTTCACATAGCTGGCTGACCCGGAGCGGCGTCCGCCCTTCGTGTTCGATGAACTCCGTCGCGCGTCGGGCCGCCCGAGCCTGAACACTGGCGGCGGAGATCCTTTCTGTGTGCCCCTCGCTGAAAGCCTGAAGCAGCGACGCCAGCAGAGTCCCTTCCATCACGCGGGTCAGTCGAGCTCCGTGATCCGCACTCCGGCGCGAGCCCGCCAACCTCCGAACATGCCTCAACGCTTCCCGAACCCTGCTGGCCGCTTCCGGACTGGTGCGAAGGACGCAGGCCTCCCGAGAGAGAAAAGGACCCACCGGCAGTTGCAGGGTCTCCGCGGTGGCACGCACCAGATCTTCCTCGAACGAGAGCGTGTAGACGTGAAAGCCCCCCCCGGAGACGGATTCGAAGCTGCCGTCTTCCGGAAAGGACACGAGCCAATCGCCATCCAGGTCGAACCCGCGCCAGGAGAATGGCCTCTGATCCGGAATGCCGATGGCAAACGTGCGCATACCCTGAGGTGAAGTTCCTCGCTGGTGCAGCTTCCAATCGAAGCGGTTTCGCTGGATGAGCGATCGCCGGCTGGACGTGACTTCGATGGTCCCTGAACCGCGACCCGGGCCGAGAAGGCGAAAGTCGAGGTCCCAATCCCGAGCGGCCTCGAGGATGTCGTCGAAGCTGCCCAACCGGGCGGAGAGATGTTGGACTTCGATGTAGCTCCCTCCCATGCGAATTCTTGATACCCTCTCAGCAAAACTTAGCATATACTTGTTCGATTGCGAACTGTTCAATCCGGACCAGGAGGATCGTCGATGGAGAGGATCGCACGCCTAGGCGCTGCCATATGGCTGCTCGCGGCGTTCATCGCAACGCCGAAGCTCGTGGCGCAGGACCAGATCGTTCACGACGCCGAGTACTACATTCTCGAGGCGCAGAACGGCGACGCGTGGGCGGCGGAGGACGGGGCTCTCGATGCCAGATTGGCGGAGCTGCGTGAGCAGTACGGCACGCCGCCCAACATCATCCACCTGATGTTCGATGATCAGCCCGTGATGTCGTTCGGCGACCCGCTCTATCAGAAGATCCGTGGCTACGAGACGCCGCACATGAACACGCTGGCCGAGGAGGGCATGCTCTTCGCCCGGATGTACACGGAGCCTGGCTGTACCCCCACTCGCTCGGCGGTCACGACGGGCCAGCATCCGGTGCGAAACGGGGTGTACGAGATCGGCTTTCCCATCGAGTACAGCGGCATGGCCGCGAAGAATGTGACGCTCGCCGAAGTCATGTCTGAGGCCGGCTACGCCACGGCGTTCTACGGCAAGTTGCACCTGGGAGACGTGGAGGAGACCTACCCTCACAACCAGGGTTACGACGAGGCCCTGTGGACCGTCTACAACCAGGTTTTCAGCCTCTGGCAACCAGGTGCCGAAGGTGCCAACGCCGTCCTCGGGCTATTCGACGAGTTGCTCGTAGAGAATCCCTACCGGCTCGATCACGCCTTCGTCCAGAAGGGGTACGTAGGATACCTCGAGGGAGTGAAGGGCGAGCAGGCCCAGGAGTGGTGCGGCACGACGGGACAGTGCTACGACGAGTTCGACCCGGAGGCACAAAGGCGGGCCTTCGATTTCATCCGTCGGAACGCCGAAGCCGGCAACCCGTTCTTGCTCTCCTGGTGGCCGCAGTGGCTGAGCTTCATTCCCCGCCCGACGAAGTCCTCGCTGCAGCGTGGTCTCGTCGGCGACGCCTACCAGGATTTCCTTGATCCCGCGGTCGGGGAGCTCACGCAGCTGCTGCGGGACTTGGGTATCGCCGAGAACACTCTGGTCATCGTCATGGCGGACAACGGTCCCATGGTCCACGATCCGCCGCCCGGACTCGGTATGGGCGAAGGGATCTTCCGGGGAGGCAAGGGCGACTTCCTCGAAGGTGGCATGCGGGTGAGTGCGGCGGCCTGGTGGCCGGGCACGATTGAGCCGGGCCAGGTCCCCGGTGACATCATACACGTGACCGACCTGTATACGACGTTCGCACGATTAGCCGGGGCCAAGCAGCACATTCCGACCGATCGGGTGATTGACGGGATCGACCAGACGTCGCTGCTGCTCAACGGAGAAGCTCACGGGCGCCGCGATTACGTGTTCATATACGCCGGGCACATTCTCGCCGCGACCGTGAAAGAACACTACAAAAGGCACTGGCTAGCGGATCCTCTGCAGGCGGCGAGCGGTATCGGGGCAGCATACTTCGACCTTCTCAACGATCCTCGCGAGGAGGTCCCGCTGCTGATCAACATGCTCCACTTCAAGGAGCCCTTCAACCGCATGCGGGCGCGCCACGAGCTGTGGATCGAGAAATACCCGCACTACGAGAGGGCTCGCGGTCCGGCCTACACCGGCATATCGAACGCACGGCCGGAGACGCTCGAGCTGTCGAACCCGCCAGCATGGTTGAGGAATCTGCCGTTCGACCCGCTCGAGTACATCGAGCACCTGGATGAGCTGCCGTTCGACGCGAGCGGCGAGCCCGACCCGGGGCAGTAGGGAAATGAGGCATTAGCAGCAGGATCATGTAGACCGGCCCGTCTTCGTTTACTCGGAGGCGGGCCGCTCAGACCCAAACTGTCCCAGAAACTGTCCCACCAGGGCTTTCACAGATTATAATGGCGCACCGGCCACTCTCGTAACCGGCGCGCCCAGTACGGGTTGGAAGAATGACCCCGGCGCGACTCGCTGTCGAGCGTAGCGAGACATTCGAGCACCGACAGGTGCGAGACTACCTCCGACCTTCGGATTAGGAACGCCTGGGACCGGTTCTCAGGCGTTCCCAGTTTTCCCCTATAGTCTGAGAGTTCGGCAGATTCGCTGAAATCCTGCCAGAGGCTTTTCCCAGTCTTTCCCTATTCTGCCCAGCCGTCATCCAAAGTACATCCAAAGTCGGAGAGACTTCTCAGGTTTCTCTCCCTTACTCTGCTCTCGGGCAAAGTACGGGCGAAGTCATAGAGGAGGTTCGTCCAGGCGCAGCGGAACTCGGCCCAGCGTCTCCGACGGCAGCTCTCCGAACAGTTTCCGGTAGTCTCTGGCAAAGGCACCCATATGCCAGAATCCCCACTCCCCGGCAGCCCGGCCGATCGATCCTCTCCCGGGAGTTGCTTCTCGCAGGTCCCTTCGGACTCCGTTCAGCCGCCGGGCTCTCAGATAAGCCTTTGGTGTGACGCCGAAGCGCTCCTTAAACGCGTAGTCCAGCGTACGCCAACTGGCTCCCGAGGCCTCACACAACTCGCGCACCGATACAGGCCAGCGATCCGTCCGCCCGA
>JARFPW010000192.1 GCA_029288095.1 Gemmatimonadota bacterium | reverse complement strand
ACCCTCGGTCGACTCCAGGTAGCCCTGGCGCTCGAGAATCTGGAGCTTCCGGTCAAGGACGTCGACCGCATCGCCAATCAGTTTCTGGAGCGCTTCTCGCCCCCCTGTCCGCAACACGGAGTCGGGGTCCTCGCCCTGCGGAAGGCTCACCACGAGAGGGTGAACACCTATCGCGAGCAAGGCATCACCGGCACGGAACGTGGCTCGGAGGCCAGCCGAGTCACTGTCATACAGGAGGTACACCTTGGAAGCATATCGTGCGATCAGGGTCGCCTGCTCGGTCGTAAGGGCTGTTCCGAGCGGCGCGACGGCCGTGTCGAAACCATGCACGTGCAAGGCTACGACATCCATGAAACCCTCGCCGATCAGGCCGAAACTCTCGCGCCGCATCGCATGCCGCGACCGGTTCAGACCGAACAGCGTACTCCGCTTGTGGAAGATCGGCGATTCCGGGGAATTGATGTACTTGGGACTCCCCTGGTCCGACTCCAGAGACCTGCCTCCGAACCCGACGGCTCTGTCGCGCAGGTCCTGAATCGTGAACATGAGACGAGCGCGAAACCGGTCATAAGGGTCGGTGGCGCGTTCGCTGGTCGCAGCCAGCCCCGCTTCGAGCAGGACTTCATCCGGGATGCCCCGCGCGTGGGCGGCATCCATGAGCCCTCTCCAGCCGTCCGGAGCCAGGCCGATTCCGAACGTCGGCCAGAACTCGGCGGGCACGCCCCGACGGGATAGATACTCGCGCCCGGCGGCACCGACCTTCTCATCCATCAACTGATCGGAAAACCACTCGGCGGCGAACGCCAGTGCCTCCCGGATATGGCTCCAGGGGTCCTCTCTTCCCGTATCAGCCTCGGGAACCTCGATGCCGACCTTCGAGGCTACGTGTCGGATCGCTTCCGGAAAGTCGAGACCCGCATGCTTCATGACGAAGGCGAACACGTCTCCGCCCTCTCCGCACACGAAGCACTTGAAGATCCCGCGGACTGGATCGACCGAGAAATTAGGGCCCTCTCCCCCATGCAGGGGACAGGGCCCGCGCCACGTTCGACCTGTACGTTTTAGACGCACGACCTCGCCGCAGATTTCCAGGATATCCGCCCGTTCCCGGATTTCCTCTACCAGAGTATCGCTTACCATTCCCCGCCGACGTTCAGGTCACACCGCCTTTCAGTCCGAGCACGGTAACGCCGGATCCGCCTTCGTCAAAGCTGCCCGCGCGGACAGAGACGACGCGCGGATCCTCGGCCAGCAGCCTTTCCACTTCCTTCCTGAGCGCACCCGTACCTTTCCCATGGATCACGAGAAGACGGTCGAGATCAGCCACGACGGCAGCATCCACCGCCGCGAGCAGCGGCCCGCCGACCTCGTCCACGCGGAGACCTCGCAGATCCACTTCCGGGTGCGCCTCCAGTTCCGGCAGTCTGCTGCCGTGGTCAGCGACACGGTGCGGCGACGGTGGACTGGCGGACCTGGGAGGCTCCAGATCATCCCGCGGGAGCGTCAGTCGCACTCCTCCCGCCTCCACGATCACGTGATCCGGTCGGACTTCCGCTACCCGGCCGGTCACGCCGAGCGATCGAGAGCCCACGAGATCTCCGGGCCTTGGATCAGGGAGCAGGACCTCGGACTGCCGGGCCTGGTCCGGAACAGCCCGTTCCATGAGGCGACTGGCCCGGACAAGCTCTTCAACGTTTCGTCTCGCCTGCCGTGCGGCGTCGGAGGTCCCCGCCTCCACTTCTTGCCGCAGCTCGGCGATCACGCGCTCAACTTCCTGACGCGCCTCCAACAGGTAGCGCTCGGCCCTGGTACGCGCCTCACGTTCGAGCTCGCGCTCCCGTGCGGTCAGCTCCCGGGCCCTTTCCTCCAGGTCAGCGACCCGGCGTGACAGGCTCCGTGTCTCGACACGCGCGCCCGAAGTGAGCTCGGTCAGCTCCGCTTCCTTCTCTTCGAGTTGCTTGAGCACCTCTTCCATTCGGCGGTCCGCTTTGCCCAACCGTCCACGCGCGGCCTCTACGAGTTCCGGCGGCAGGCCCAAACGAGCGGCGATCTCCAGCGCATAGCTGCGGCCGGGCCGATCACGGATCAGGACGAAGGATGGCCGCAGGGCCGCAGAGTCGAATTGCAGGGAAGCGTTGACCACCGCCGGCGTTTCCGCGGCTAACTGCTTCAGGGCCCCCAGGTGTGTCGTCGCAACCGTGAGGCCCGCCATGTCGGAGAGGCGCAGCAAGATGGCCGCCGCAAGCGCGGCTCCCTCTGCTGGATCCGTGTTGCCGCCGATCTCGTCAAGCAGCACCAGGCTGTCACGACCGGCTCCCTCGAGGATCTCGCCAAGCGCCGCCACCTGCGCGCTGAAGGTCGACAGCGATGCCGAGATCGACTGCTCGTCTCCGATCACGGCGAAGAATCCATCGAACACCGGCAGGCGGGTGCCGGCTCCAACGGGCGGGATTATCCCGGACTGGGCGAGCGCGGACAGCAGTCCGATCGCCTTCAGCGTCACGGTCTTTCCTCCGGCGTTCGGTCCGCTGATGAGCAGAACTCGTTCATCGGGAGCGAGTCGCAGGGAGAACGGGACGGCTGGCCCCCCGCCGACGAGCAACAGCGGATGGACTCCGTCGATCAGTTCGAGGCCCGCAGCGTCTCCGGGCGCGAGCAGCTCGGGCAGTTCCCCGCCGTGGGCCAGGGCGAACCGCGCGCGAGCCTGGAGAGAGTCCGCCTCGGCCAGAGTCTGAAAGGCAACACCAAGGTCGGGCTCGAGCGGTCGGACGCACTCGGTCAGCTCCGCAAGGATCCGCTGAACCTCACGAGCCTCGTCGCGTTCGAGTCCGGCGATACGGTTCATGTCCTCGATCGCGAACGGAGGCTCGACGAACAGCGTTTGATGAGTAGCAGACTCATCGTGAACGATTCCGCCCACCTTCGACGCCGCCTCTCGTCGAATGGGAACGCAGTACCGGCCGGAGCGCAGGGTCACGGACGCATCCGGAACCTGGAAGCGATCGGCCAGGGTTCCGATGAACCTCTCGAGACGCTTCACGAGCCGACTCCGGCTGCCGCGCAGGTCGCCCCGCAACCGGCGCAGCTCCTTGCTCGCCCCGTCGGCGAGGCCGCCGGACGCGGCGAAGGAGTCCGTCAACCGTTTCTCGAGAGGAGCGTCGACTACCAGACCGGCCGCCAGGTCCGTCAGTCGCGGCAAACCATCCGGATCACGCCGCAGATCACCCCGTACGCGTTTCGACGCGTTCAGGAGCGCGGCCACCGCAAGCAGGCCTTCCTCGTCGAGCACCGAGCCGGCAACGGTCAGGCGGCGCAGGATCGGCGTGGCATCGGGAATCTGCGGCGGTGTCCAGTCATACCTGAGGACCAGGGAGACCATCTCGTTGGTCAGGGCGAGTCGCTCCCGGGCTGCGGCCGGGTCGCCCGTCGGACACAGATCGGTGAGGTGCGCCGCCCCAACGTCCGTCAGGGCATGCGACGCCACCGCCCGCAGGACGGCAGGAAACTCCAGAACTCTGAGACCGTGTGACAGCGCGGCCGAGCTCTCGCCGGTCAGCCCGGTGGCCACGCCATGTCTCTGCCTGCCAGGAGGTGGATGTGCAGATGGAATACTGACTGACCAGCCCGCGTTCCCCTGTTGGTCACGAGGCGGTATCCGTCCTCCGACACTCCCAGCGACCGCGCCACTTCCGCTGCCGCGATCAGCAGCTCGCCGGCCACAGCCATTGATTCGCCATCCAGATCAGCCACGCTCTCGATGTGGGCCTTGGGAATGACGAGCACGTGCACGGGTGCCTGAGGTGACACGTCGTGAAATGCGAGCCAGCGCTCCCCTTCAGCAACCCGGTCAGCGGGAATCTCCCCCGAGGCGATTCGGCAAAACAGGCAGTCTGTGCGATCACTCATACTTCCTCCTTCGAACCGTTGGCGGCTCTGGCAACCTGCAACCGGCGCTGCTCCACCGCAGCCAGCGCCGCCACGGCTGCCGTTTCGAACCTGAGCACCGAGTCGGCCAGTCCGGCGCGCACAAACGCGGCGTCGTCGAACTTCCGGCACTCGGCGTCGGTAAGTCCACCTTCAGGGCCGATCACGAGAGTCACGGGCTCACTGCCGTCCCAGTGCGAGAGATGGTCCGCCAACGGCTCCGCCGAACGATCGAGGACGAACAGCAGCCCTTCGGAGGCCCCGGCGCCGAGGCAGTCATCCAGCGTCCGTGGCGATCCGATTTCAGGGAGCCAGGCACCCCCACTCTGTTTGAGGGCTGCGATCGCTCGCCGTTCCGCCTTCTGCCAGAATCCCTTGGATCGCCCCGCATCAACGACGGATACAGAGCGCTCAAACTCGACCGGCGTGATCCGCCGGGCCCGAAGCTCCGTCGCCTTCTCCACCAGCCAGAGCATGGCCTGCTTGTTGCCCACGGGCGCCCACAGGTCCACGAAGAGTGGATCCGGGGCAGTTTGCCGAGCATCGAGGCGAACACCCAATCCGGCGCCCACTCGTGCGAGCTGGGCCCCCCAGAGTCCGCCTGCGCCGTCTGTGATTCGGACCGCATCGCCCTCCCTGAGTCGGAGGGCCCGGACGTGCGCCAACTCCGCAGAATCGAGGGGTACCACCTCACCGATAGCACGCCCGTGGATCTCCCGATCGAACAGATAACGACCCTGGTGCCGCTCATCCGCGCTCATGGCGCAATTTGTGCAAGGTCTAACGGGTGCCGCCAGCGCCAGCGGGACGCTCCCGCGGGCCTAGAACCGGCGGGCGACACCGGGTACGTCGAACAAGTGACCATGAGCGCACCGGCATGACGGGCAAACCGAAAAAAACCGAGACGAAGACGTCTGTCGAGCGCGGGCCTGTGCATGGTCTGGTATCGCGGCCGGTCCTGACTGTTGCGGAAGCCATGCGCGCACCGGGGTCGCGCGTGGAAGTCTGCGTAACGCTGCGCGTAGGACGCCAACGATTCGAGGGGCTGTCTGCAGGAGTCGGCCTCGAGCTGATTGAGCTGAGGCTGGCCGCCGAAGCAACGCTCGGTGCAATCCACCAGGCCATAGGCACGGAGCGCTTCGTCCTCGTTGGCATTAAGCGACTTCATGCTTTCGACGCAGACGTGATCCTCGTCGCATTGAGGGATCACGACGATCATGCCCGCCGCTACATCGGAGCGGTTCCAGTCCGATCCACCATCGTTCACGGAGCCGCGGCGGCCGTGCTGGATGCGACCAACCGGATCATCACGGCGCCTGCCAGCTGACACCGGCCTCACCTGGCGGACGGTCCTCGTCGATGATCCGGGAATACAAGGATGCCAGCGGTCCGAGCGTCAGCTGAAAGTCATGGATGATTGAGGCAGTCGCGGGCCCACCGCGGGACACATCCAGAGCACGGGCCGCGTAGCGCAGAACCTGGCGCGGCTCCAGACCGTCCGGGTCGTCGAAGAACCACCCACAACTCGTAAACATGAGCATCGCGTAGCGCTGCTGTTCGAGCAGTGCGAACACCGACTCGCCAGAGGATCGGGACGTGCCGTGTGCTGCGA
Source organism: Gemmatimonadota bacterium (assembly GCA_029288095.1). Taxonomy (GTDB): domain Bacteria; phylum Gemmatimonadota; class Gemmatimonadetes; order Palauibacterales; family Palauibacteraceae; genus JARFPW01. The sequence continues at coordinate 9,261 of JARFPW010000192.1, read as the reverse complement.
GGAAATCCTCACGCACGTTCGGCGACGGGTCCAGCAGACAGCGGATGTAGTCGTCGCGCGCAGCCCATGGATCACGTAGCAGCGATTCGCCTGCCTGCTCGAACCTGAGGGCGAGTGCGTCCCTGAGACCGTCGAGGGCATCTCGCAATGGCTGCCGCCATGACACGGACCCCCCATCGCGCAACCCACATTCGCAGGCACCCGTCCATCGGCTCACTCCGTGAGCGCAGCTCCACGACGAGTCCTCGAGGATCCTGACATCTGCTCGCGGGGGGTGCCGGTCGAGGTAGGCGGCAAACGTGGTGAGGTTCACAGCCGGATCTCGATCAACCTCGTCCAGGGCCCGAGCCAGCGCCATCTCTCCGTGCGCGTGGTGATGCCCGTAGCTCTCCCCGTCCGTAGCGACGCTGACGAGCCTGGGTTCCGAGCCCGCCTCGGCAGCGGTCCGAAGCCGCCTGGCATACTCATCACCATCGTGCAGCAGTCCGTCGAATGCCACGGCCCGGGACAAATCTCCGTCGTAGAAGAACAACGCGATGTCGCGGCCGGACGGGAGTACCTGGCGGTAGGCGCCCGCCTGCGCCATGCCATCTTCGGCGGGAGACCAGGCATCGGCGTCCGCGAACCTGACCTGATCCGCCTGACGGGGGGCCAGCACGGTGAACCGGATTCCCTCATCGGCGAGCGTCTCGAGTGTCGCCAGGTCGACCGCTGTTTCCGGCAGCCACATGCCCTCGGGCCTGCGTCCAAACCGATGCTCGAAGTCGGCGGCCCCCCATCGCACCTGAGAGCGCCGATCACGCTCGTTGGCCAACGGAAGGATCATGTGGTTGTACGCCTGGGCGATCGCCCCGCCCCGACCACCAGACCGCCCGGCCGCCGCGGCGTCCCCGTCCACGATCCCCCGATGAACGTCGGGCCGGTGCCGTCCAAGCCACTCCATGAGCGTTGGTCCGACGTCGAAGCTGATGCGTTCGTACGTGCTCGGGGGCGCGGCGTTCGGAGCATAACATTCGTCCGTGATCCGTTCGTTCCAGTCGTGCCAGGGTGCCGCCGATGCTTCCTCGTCGACGAGACCCGTCCACGGATTCTCTCGTGGCGGCTGGTAGAAGTGCCCGTGGACGCAGACGTAGCGCTCCGTCAAGTTTGTGCCTCAGGGGCCAGGAACAGAGCTGCCAGTGGCGGGAGCGTCAGGCAGATAGACTGTGGGGACCCGTGAAACGGGACGTCGGTGGACTGTACCCGACCCAGGTTGCCCTCGCCGGACCCACCGTAAGGCCCCGCATCGCTGTTCAGCAGCTCACGCCATGCGCCTGCGAGTGGCACACCTACCCGATAGTCTGTCCGCAGCACCGGAGCGAAGTTCAGCACGCACAACACCGCTCGCTGCCCGTTTCGCGATCGGCGCATGAAGCTGATCACGTTTTGCAGATGGTCGTCGGGTGCAATCCACTCGAACCCTCCGGCGTCGCAGTCCAGCTCGTGCATGGCCGGTTCACCCATGTACAGCCGGTTCAGATCGGCGAGCCACCGAGCCACACCTCGATGGACATCCGCCTTCGCCGCCATCCAGTCGAGTGCGCCTTCGTGGTCCCACTCGGCCGGCTGTCCGAACTCACCGCCCATGAACAGCAGCTTCTTGCCCGGCTGTGCGATCATGCTGGCAAGCAGCAGGCGGAGGTTGGCGAACCGCTCCAGATCATCCCCTGCCATCCGGCCCAATAGCGAGCCCTTCCCATGCACCACCTCATCATGCGACAGCGCCAGTACGAAGTTCTCCGTAAACGCGTACAGCTGGCGGAACGTCAGATCGCTGTGGTGAAACCGGCGGTGGATGGGATCGCGCGCCATGTACTCCAGCATGTCGTGCATCCACCCCATGTCCCACTTGAGACCGAACCCCAGGCCGCCGTCCGAAACTGGCCGGGTGACGCCTGGCCAGGCGGTCGACTCCTCGGCGATCATCAGGATGCCGGGAAACGCTCGATAAGCTTCCTGATTCAACTGCTGCAGAAACTCCACCGCGTCGAGATTCTCGCGACCACCCATCGGGTTCGGCACCCACTCACCTTCAGCACGCGAATAGTCCAGGTAGAGCATCGAAGCGACCGCATCGACCCGCAGGCCGTCCGCGTGGAACTCGGTCAACCAGTAGAGGGCGCTGCTGACGAGGAAGCTGCGAACCTCGTGCCTGCCGTAGTTGAAGATCAGGCTGTCCCAATCCGGATGCAGGCCGAGGCGTGGGTCCTGGTGTTCGTACAGGTGCGTTCCGTCGAACCGGGCCAGGGCGAATTCGTCCGCCGGGAAGTGCGACGGCACCCAATCGAGTATCACGCCGATCCCTCGCGCATGCAGGCGATCGATCAGGGCTTTCAAGTCTTCGGGCCGACCATAGCGTGCACTTGGTGCGAAGAAGCCGGTAACCTGGTACCCCCAGGAACCGAAGAACGGGTGTTCCATCACCGGCATCAACTCGACATGGGTGAAGCCGTGCGCCTCGAGGTAGTCTGGAAGCCGGTCCGCCAACTCGAGCCACGACAGGCTGCTGCCGTCGGCGGCCCGGTCCCAGGAGCCCGGATGCAGCTCGTACGTGCTGATTGGAGCGGCGAGTCCGTTTCGGCCGTCGCGTTCGTCCATCCAGTTTGCGTCCGACCAGGTGAAAGAGTCGGCGCAGATCACCGAAGCCGTTCGGGGTGGAAGCTCAGTGCAGCGCGCAAGCGGATCCGCCTTATCGACGACACGACCGTCTTCCTGCACCACGCGATACTTGTAGAGCTGCCCGGCCAGCACCCCGGGACACCAGCCCTCCCATACTCCGGAGGATCCGGATTGCGAGAGCTCGCAGGAGCCCGCCGTCCAGTCGTTGAAGCTCCCCACCACGTCCACGGAGCGCGCGTTCGGGGCCCAGACGGCGAAGCGGCACCCGGCGACGCCGTCTTGATCAGCGAGGTGCGCCCCGAATCGTTCCCACATTCTGAAGTGGCGACCCTCGTTGAACAGGTGCAGATCCTCACTCGTGAGCCAGCTCAAGGGACGTCCTCCTGCATGGCCGCCAGCACGGCGGCCGCTTCAGCCGAAGCACCGAGATCTTCGAGGCCGACAGGCAGGCGGCGGCGCCAATTGGGGCGTTCGGTCGTGGTTCCGGGCACGTTCTGGGGAAGCGTCTCCCCTGCGAGATCGTCCAGCGGCAACAGAACAAGACCGGCCGGGCCCCGTCGCAGAATCCGGATCACGCCGGGCAGCGTGGGATCCGGCGCTCCGGGGCGGTCGCGGCCGGACGTTTCCGCTGCCTCGGCAGCACCGGCCACTCCGGCCAATGCGCGGAACCGGCGCGATCTTTCCACGCGCAACTGGCGCGCCTCTTCAGCCATAAGCAATCCGCGATCCTCACGATCATCGATATCGACGGCGGCCCGAAGTCCGCGCAGTGGAGCCGTGTCGTGCGTACCGATCGTGGCTACGGCCCCGGCTGGCACGCTGCCCAGGGCGCCCCCCTGATCCGTCGGCAGGGAAAACCCGAGCACCCATGTCCGCCGAACCTCCCGCCGGTCCATCAATTCACGAACCGCCGGCGGCACGGTTCCCAGGTCCTCACCCACTACCTCGCAGGCCGCACGCCGCGACTCAAGTGCGACCACGGCTGCCAGCTCCTTCGCCGGATAGCGCACGTACACACCCTCGGTGGCCGGGAACCCGGCAGGCACCCAGTAGAGACGCCGGAGCTGCATCACATGATCGATTCGAACCAACGCCGCGTACTGCATGGAATGGCGGAGCGCCGCCGCGAAGTAGGCATACCCCTCGTCGCGCATGCGACCGGGATGCATGGGTGGAAGCCCCCAGTCCTGTCCGCCCCGATGATAGTCGTCGGGTGGCGCCCCGGCCGAAGCACCGAACACGAACAGCTCCGGCCGACTCCACACGTCATAACCGTCGGCACGTGTGCCCAGTGGCAGGTCCAGGAACAGGCCGGTGTCCCCGTCGGCCGCCAGGCTCGACAGCTGGCGGTCCGCGAGCCATTGGGCGTAGATGTGCCGCCGCACGATGCCGGGCTCGATGCCGTCCTCGGGGATCCGACCCGATCGGGCCGGCTGCGGCCAGCTGCGCCAATCTCTACCATACAGATGTTCGGCCGCCCGAAAACGTGAATATGTAGACACTTCCGGCATTTGTTGCATAAATCGCTTGAAATCAAACTCGGCGGTTCCCCCGTGAGCGAAGAACCGGTCCGCCCGCTCGGTGAGCACAGCCTTTCGGGCGCGAAACAGCTCCTCGTATCGAACGAGATCGTCCGCGTTCCCCGGCGCCGGCTCTTCGTCCAGTCCGACGTAGAGATCGTTCCAGAACAGCCGGCTGACCGGGGCGTACGGCGACGGGTCGACAGGTGGATCATCGAAGGCGGCCAACAGCGGAGTCGTCCCGAACACCGTGCCCCCCTGCCGGCCGGTCCACCTGAGGGCCGACGCCAGAGTCCGAAAGTTTCCGACGTGTTCACCGTCGCTGTCACGCAGGCCGTACAGGGGATGGAACACTCCCCAGCTGCCCTCCAGCCGCTCGCCTCGATAAGCGGTAGCGGGCGCACCGATGACGTGAACGCGCACCTCCGACGATCCGAACCGGACGATGAGATGGTGGTAGCCGGCCGGAATCGCCACCGGCACGACCAGCCGGCGGATCTCAAACTGTTCGCCGTCAACCAGCCGGCCACCGGCCAAAGCGAGGGAATCCAACCTGTCCGTTCCAGAGGAAGCCGGGCCACCTTCGAGAAACAGCATCCAGGAGACGCGACCGGCCGCCGCCCGTGAAGTCAGGCGCAGAGGCAGCACCACGCTCTTGCCCTGCTGCACCACGCGCACCGGCGGGCAGGAGCGCCGCCACATCTCGGCCCTGCGGAATCGGGCCACCTCTCCCAGATCCGAAGCTTCCGTGACGGGAGCTCCGAGCTCACGCAGTGCCAGCCGGATAGTTGCGTCGGATGCGGCCCGAGGCTGTCCGTCGGCTCCCGGCCGGCTGATCTCGACACCGTACATCGCTGCCGCCACCTCGGCGGTTCGTGTGATATCGCTGCTCATCGTGATCGAACCTATCCCGGCCTTCGATCGGGTGGGAGAGCCGGGTCGCGCCGACCCATCGATGGTGGTATCCTTGCCCCGTCCCGGCGGCCTTCGCAACGAAGGCCCCATCCTCGGCCAGTTGCGGAGCACGATGCAGACCGACGCGATGACGGAATCCCTCCAGAAGGACACCGAAACGACGGCAGGCTCGCTGGACGAAATGCCGATCGAACAACTGTCCATCCACACGATTCGGACCTTGGCCATCGACGCCGTTCAGGCGGCGAACTCCGGGCATCCCGGGGCCCCGATGGCATTGGCGCCGGTGGCCTACTTGCTGAGCCGCCAGATGCGCTACAACCCCGGCAATCCGGACTGGTTCGACCGAGACCGGTTCGTCCTGTCCGCGGGCCATGCTTCGATGCTGTTGTATGCCATGCTGCATCTGAGCGGTTACGAGCTGTCGCTGGAGGAGCTCAAGCAGTTCCGGCAGCTCGGCAGTATGACGCCCGGTCATCCGGAGGTGGGACACACCCCCGGCGTGGAGACGACGACGGGCCCCCTCGGCCAGGGGCTGATGAACGCCGTGGGCATGGCGATGGCGGAGGCGCATCTCGCGGCGGTCTACAACAGACCCGAACATCCGGTCGTCGACCATTTCGTCTACGTGGTGTGCAGCGACGGAGACCTGATGGAAGGGGCATCGCACGAAGCGGGTTCCCTGGCCGGACATCTCGGTCTCGGCAAGCTCATCGCAGTGTACGATGACAACCAGATCACGATAGATGGATCGACGGATCTCGCGTGGTCCGACGATGTTCCGGCTCGATTCGAAAGCTATGGCTGGCACATCCAGCAAGTCGGAGACGCCAACGACCTCCCCGCGCTCGCCAGCGCCCTGGAGACAGCGCGAGCGACCAGCGACCGGCCCTCGTTGATCGTGGTCCGTTCCCACATCGGCTTCGGATCGCCCAACAAGCAGGATACGGCTTCCGCACACGGCTCTCCGCTCGGTCCGGACGAGGTCACGCTGACGAAGAGAGCCTACGGCTGGCCGGAAGACTCGTCCTTTCTGGTGCCGGAAGCCGTGAGCAAGCACATGGGCGAGGCGATGACGAAGGGCCGTGCTGCAGAGAGCGCGTGGCTTGGACGAATGACCGCGTATCGCCAGGCGTATCCCGAGCTTGCCTCGGCTTTCGAGGCGTCTGTTCGCGGCGCACCGCCGGATGGTTGGGCGGACGGAATGCCCGCGTTCGACGCGGGTGACGGTAGCCTGGCCACCCGGGCAGCCTCGGGTCGGGCGCTACAGGCGGCGGCTGAGGTCGTACCGTGGCTCATGGGCGGCAGTGCCGACCTGGCTCCATCGAACAACACTGTGCTTCCCTTCACCGGCGACTTCGCTCGCGGGGCCTGGGAGAACCGGAACGTGAGATGGGGTGTCCGCGAGCACGTGATGTGCTCGGCCGCGAACGGCATGGCGCTCCACGGCGGCGTGCGTCCGTATGTAGCCACCTTCCTGGTGTTCACGGACTACGCCCGGCCAGCGGTCCGGCTGGCTGCGCTCATGGGCCAACCGGTCATCTATGTGATGACGCACGATTCGATCGGTCTCGGCGAAGACGGACCCACGCATCAGCCCGTGGAGCATCTGGCAGCTCTCAGAGCGATCCCCGGCCTCGTGGTAATCCGCCCGGCGGACGCGAACGAGACGGTCGAGGCCTGGGTGTCGGCCATCGAACGCACGGACGGACCGACCCTTCTGGCCCTTACCCGCCAGAAGCTTCCCGTACTCGCTCGATCCGGCGACGGCGTAGCCCGAGGCGGCTACATCGTGGCGGACGCCGGCGACGCGGAGCCCGACGTCATCTTGATCGCTACCGGATCCGAAGTGTGCCTGGCTCTGGAAGCGCAGGAGCGGCTGACGAAGAGCGGCGTCCATGCCCGCGTGGTAAGCCTGCCCAGCTGGGAGTTGTTCCGGGAGCAGAGCCAGTCGTACCGTGATTCGGTCCTGCCCCCGTCGGTCAACCGCCGCATCGCCATCGAGGCCGGCATCGACATGGGCTGGCGCGAGTGGATCGGTGACCGGGGCATGTTCATCGGGATGGCTGGATTCGGAGCCAGCGCTCCCGGCGCCACTCTGTTCGAGCACTTCGGCATTACGGCTGAGGCGATCGTCCGGTCGGCCGAACAGCTGCTGGCGACCTGAGCGGCTCGATGAACATCGCGATCGGTTCGGATCACGCGGGCTATTCCTACAAGAGCCTCCTGGCCGGCGAACTCGCTGCTGTCGGGCACACGGTCATCGACGTTGGCACCTCGGGGCCGGAATCGGTGGACTACCCGGACTACGCCGCTGCCGTCGGAGAGCGAATCGCGGCGGGCGATGCAGAGCGCGGCATACTCGTCTGCGGCAGCGCGGTAGGTGTCTGCGTCGTAGCCAACAAGATCCCGGGAGTGCGCGCGGGCGTCTGCCACGACACCTATTCGGCGCACCAATGCGTCGAACACGATGATGTCAATGTCCTGTGTCTCGGGGAGCGGGTGATCGGCATCGAGCTCGCCCGTGAGATCGTGAAGCGGTTTCTCGATGCCCGGTTCTCCGGCGAGCCCAGGCACCAACGCAGACTCGACAAGCTCATCGCCGTCGAGAAACGCTACCTCGGCACCAGCGAGTAGACGATCCGATGAACGCCCTGTTCGAGCTGTCCGACTTCGGCCAGAGTTACTGGCTGGACAATCTGTCGCGGGAGATGATCCGCAGTGGTGAGCTGAGTCGCCGCGTCGAACAGCAAGGTCTGCGCGGAGTGACCTCCAATCCGGCGATCTTTCATAAGGCGATTTCGGCGGGCGATCAGTACGATGATGAAATCGCTCGGCTCGTGGCCGCCGGTGCTTCCATCCCTGACATTTACGAGCAACTGGTCGTCTCCGATATCACCGAAGCGTGTGACGCATTACGCCCGGTGTTCGACGAGACGGATGGGCTGGACGGTTACGTGAGCCTCGAGGTGTCGCCGCGATTGATCCACGACACGGATCGTTCGGTCGAGGAAGGACGCCGCCTGTGGCGCGCAGTTGGCAGGCCGAACCTGATGATCAAGATCCCGGGCACGCCGGCCGGGATTCCCGCCATCGAGGAGCTTCTGTTCGAGGGCATCAACGTCAACGTCACGTTGCTGTTCGACGTTCCGGCTTACGACGAGGTGGCCCGTGCCTACGTGCGGGCGCTCACCCGCCGCGCAGAGGCGGGACAGCCGCCCGCCGTGGCCAGCGTGGCCAGCTTCTTTCTCAGCCGCATCGACGTACTCGTCGACGGCCTGATCGGCCACAGAATCGACGCCGAGCCAGGGCCCTCGGGACCGGCTGCGCTTCTCGGACACGCCGGAATCGCGAGCGCAAAACTGGCGTACCAATCATTCCAGCAGCACTTCTCGGGACCGACCTGGACGGAATTGGCCGAGTCGGGTGCCCGCGTCCAGCGGCTGTTGTGGGCGAGCACGAGTTCCAAGAATCCGCTCTACGACGCCGTGCGCTACGTGGAGCCCCTCATCGGTCGCGATACCGTCAACACGATGCCGGAAAGCACGATTGAAGCGTTCAGCCTCTCGGGCAGCGCGATCCCCGACACAATCGAGGCGGGGGTGGATGACGCTGCGGCCGTGTTCGAACGGTTGGACGCTGCGGGCATCGACATGGTGGCGGTCGCCCGCCAACTCGTCGACGAGGGAGCGGAGAAGTTCATTGCTCCGTTTGACGCCCTGCTCGCCGGATTGGCGACGAAGCGCAGTGAACTCGCGGGCGACGCGGATCGGTTCGCGCTCTCGGCCGCCGCTGGGGACGCGATGTCTCCGTCGCTGTTGAACGCTCTCGCCGAGTCCCGGTTCGTTCGGCGACTGTTCGCGGCGGACTCCTCGCTCTGGTCACCGGACAGCGACATACAGTCTGCGATCGAGGCTCGCCTGGGTTGGCTCGACGCCCCGCGCAACTCGTTGGATCAGCTGAGCGCTTATGAAGACCTCGCCGACCAGCTGGTCGACGAGGGAATCGAGCATGTCGTCGTACTCGGGATGGGAGGCAGCGGCCTCGGTGCTGCCGTCGCGGCAGACACGTTTGACCCGGCTGAGGGACTGTCTCTTATACACATCTGACGCTGCCGACGACAGGTATAAGGTGGGGGGGGGGGGGGGGGGGGGGGGGGGGGGGGGGG
>JARFPW010000174.1 GCA_029288095.1 Gemmatimonadota bacterium | reverse complement strand
AGCATCGTCCGGATTCGTCAGCAAGTGATCCGCCGGGTCGAGTGACGAACTCATGCCGACTGTCTCCCTCCGCAGTCGATTGGCTCTTCGGCGCTCGCGGATGGACTTACCTCCAGCGTGATCAGTGCGACGGACGCGATGACCAGTACCGCTGCGGCGATGGCCAGGATCCCGAACGACTCATCTCCGAGCCACACGCCAAGCAGCATCGCGACGAGCGGGTTCACGAACGCGTAGCTCGATACCCGAGCGGGCGTCGTGTTGTGAAGCAGCCAGACATACGCGGCATACGCGATGAGGGACCCGAACACGAGCAGATAGAGCACCGAGAGAGCGGACTCCCGGGACACGGCGGCCGGGTCGAACGCTGACAGGTCGCCGAATAGGACTGCCAGCAACAGCAGAGCGATCCCCGCGGCGATCATTTCTACGGCCGACGCCATGAAGGCAGACTTCGGCAACGTCAGATAGCGCGAGTACACCGAGCCCAGCGCCCAGCAGATCGTTCCGAACATCACGACGACCACTGCGCCGAGACCGGCGAGACCGGCACCTTCCCAGGCCGGACCGACTATGAGGCCCACACCCAGGAAGCCGACTGCAAGGCCGACGAGGACACGCCGGGTGGGTCGGCGGCGGGCCGGACCCAGCCAGTCAAACAGCACCATCCACATTGGAACAGCAGCCACCAGGAGAGCCGCGAGGCCGCTGTGAATCGACCGCTCCGCCCAGGCGACAGCGCCCGTACCACCCGCAAGCATGAGCGTGCCGACGCCGGCCGCGGCAATCCACTCGCGCCTGCTCGGCGCCGGAAGGCCACGCAGGCGGAGGAAAGCATACAGGAGCAGACCGGCAGGAATGAACCTGAACGACAACATGAGAAACGGAGGCAGCGTCGCAATGGCCAGCTTGATCGCCAGGTAGGTCGAACCCCAGATCACGTAGATGGCTGCGAAGGCAGCGACGAACCTGAGCACGGATCAGGAAGCCTCTTCGCGTCGGAACCATCGAAAGAACAGCACGGTGATCGCGGTCCAGAGAATCACCCCGCCCCCCATCTTCATGAGCAAGCCGGCGATTTGCTGATCCTGACGGGTGGAAATGCCGGTGACAGGTGGGGCGAGTTCATAGATTCCGTAGAACGGTAATTCACCGAAAGTCAGGAAGGCGTAAGGCATCGTGTTCAGTACCGTGGCGAGGAACAGGTAGCCCATCTTGAGCCCCGGTGCGAAGCGCGGACGGTCAGGAACGGGTGCGATAACGGGCCACCAGAATACCAGCCCTCCCATGAGCCACAGCATGTCGATGCCGAACGACCCGACCTGGCTCGCCATCCATCCGTCCACCACGCTCGGAATATGGGTGTAATAAAGGATGAAGCCGAACACGGCGAGAGCGACCAGCGGGTGCGTGACCAGACGCAATGATCGGCCAACGAGAGACCCTTCCAGTTTCCGGAACGCGGCGTCCGGGACACCGAGCAACAGCAGCGCCGGCACGAGCAGGGCGATCACCAGGTACTGGAGCATGTGGACGGACGCCAGGTAGCCCGCCCCGAGAGCGCCGACCGGCCAATCGAGCGCGCCCCACAGCAGCGCCACGCCGAACAGGAAGAACCCCTTCTGTCCTCGCCGGAAATCCACGGGGCGTCCGAACCACAGGAAGGACCCCGCCAGCAGGCCGATGAACAGCCACACGCCCGGATACGCCTGCCAACTCCACTCCCAGGCTGTGGCCTGGGCCGAACACCACCAGCGCACGCGGTCGCCTACTCCGGCGTGGAGAGTCCGGCGAGGATCGGCAGGTCGTGGCGCCAGTCTTCCTGGCGTGTCCCGAATGGATACCTGACGAGCAGCCGATCATCGGCGGTGAACGCAAGCACCGGCGATCCGTGACCGACCATGTAGTCGGACGCCGTGGTGTCCGGCACGACCGCCGGTGGCAGTCCGAGTGCGAGCTGAATGGCGTCCACCGCGTCGGCCTCGCCGTACAGTCCCACGAATTCCGCATCGAATCCGCCCAGCCAGTCACGCAGCCGCTGCGGCGTGTCGCGGGCGGGATCCACCGTGACGAAGACGACGCGCATGTCCCGCGCGAGGTCCCCGCCTAGATCCCGCTTCACCTCTGCGATGCTCGACATGTGTATGGGGCAGACGTCCGGGCAGTGCGTGTAGCCGAAGAACAGCAGCGTCAGATGACCATCGGTTTCCGCGCGGAAGTCGAACTCTCCGCCTCGTGCGTCGGCCAGCACGAACTCCGGACGTCGCGGAGGATCAGGCATCACGAGCCCGCGCAGACCCGTTTCTGCCTCCCGGGCCGCCGCCTCCGAACGCTCCGGCGACTCCATGCGACAGCCCGTCGCCACCACCAGGACGGCGAGCAGGATGTTGACCTTTGCGAAGTAAGGACACTGGCGCGTCGGAACGCGACTTGCATATCGTAAATGCATGATTGCTTTCATGAATGCTGTGCTGATCGGCCCCGAGCACCAGCACGCACTGGACAGAACGGGCAACGTGCTGTCGAACACGTTCCGGACGTTGAGCCGGATGATCGACGGCCACGAAACGCTCGTCCTGGTCATATTCGCCATGCTGGTCCTGATGTATCTGTACATCAGAAAGGCCTGACTCAGGCGCCCGCTCGGCGGACCCGCTCGTTCAACTGAGCCGCCAACATCTCAATGGCCACGCTGTTCTCCGCCCCAAACGGTATGATCACGTGGGCGTGTCGTTTGCTGGGTTCCACGAATTCGAGGTGCATCGGCCGCACCGTGTCTCCGTACTGGGCGATCACGGACTCGACAGATCGTTCCCGTTCCCGAGTATCCCGCAGTAGTCGACGAATGAAGCGCACATCCGGATCGGTTTCCACGTAGGCCCTGATCTCGCAGAGTTCGCGGAGCTCCGGCTCTGCCAGCACGAGGATTCCGTCGACGATGATCACGGGTTCGGGATCTACGCGCCGCGTGTCGCTGAGGCGCCGGTGAGTGGAAAAATCGTACTGTGGCACTTCGACAGACTCCCCGGCAATCAGGGCCCGCAAGTGCACCGCCAGCAGGGACGTTTCCAGGCTCTCCGGGTGGTCGTAATTGATCCGCGCTCGCTCCTCGAGCGACAGATCCGGGTGGTCCCGGTAGTAGGAATCGTGGTGAAGCAGGGTGACCTGGTCATCACCGAGTCCGCGCACGATCTCGCGAACGACCGTGGTCTTGCCCG
>JARFPW010000154.1 GCA_029288095.1 Gemmatimonadota bacterium | reverse complement strand
GCGCACAACGGGACGTTGACCAACGCCCGAGCGCTTCGCGATCGGCTCACGGAGGAAGGCGCGATCTTCCAGACGGACAGTGATTCGGAAGCGGTGATCCATCTTATCGCGCGGTCGCGCTGCGATTCACCCGACCAACAGGTGGCCGATGCGCTCTCACAGCTCGCCGGGGCCTTCTCCATAGTTATGAGCATCGGGGATACGGTCTATGCGTTGCGCGACGCCCGCGGCTTTCGGCCCCTCGTGCTGGGACGGCTGGACGATGCCGCCGTCGTCGCCTCGGAAACCTGCGCTCTGGACATCATGGGAGCCGACTACGTCCGCGACGTACAGCCCGGAGAGGTCCTCAAGATCCGCGATGGCATAGTCACGAGTCTCCCGTCCCTCGAGCCGAAGCCGCATTCTCCCTGTCTGTTCGAGCTCGTTTACTTCGCGAGGCCCGACTCGCGTGTCAGCGGCTGCAGCGTTGACGCCGCCCGGCGGGCGTTTGGCAGGCAGCTGGCTCGAGAGCAGCACGTCGAGGCCGACTGCGTGTTCGCGGTGCCCGATTCTTCGAATTCGGCGGCGCTCGGCTACTCGGAGGAGTCGGGCGTTCCCTATGAACTCGCCTTGATCCGAAATCACTATGTCGGCCGCACATTCATCCATCCCACCCAGACGGCCCGTGATTTCAAGGTACGGGTGAAATACAACCCGGTACGCGAGCTGATCGACGGTCGGCGGGTGATCGTCGTGGACGACTCCCTCGTCCGCGGCACGACCAGCCGCGGTCTGGTGGCGCTGCTGCGTGAGCAGGGCGCGCGCGAGATTCACTTTCGCATCGCTTCTCCGCCAATCGTTGCACCCTGCTACTACGGGATCGACATGCCCACGCGCGAGGAACTCATTGGCTCCAGTCATTCCGTGGAGCAGATCGGCCAACACCTGGGAGTGGACACGCTCGGCTATTTGTCATTGGCCGGCATGGAACAGGTCGTCGAGGAGTACGGCCCTTTCTGCAACGCGTGCTGGACGGGAGACTACCCTGCCCCCCTCGTCGATCTCGAATCGGAGCGGGCCACAGCGCAGCTGAGAGGCTGACCATGCTTGTTTATCTGTTCGGCCGCGGGCATGCAGACGGATCGGCGGCTCATAAACTGCTCCTCGGTGGCAAGGGCGCGAACCTCGCCGAGATGACCAATCTGGGCATCCCCGTGCCGCCCGGATTCACGCTGACGACAGAGGTCTGCCGGCAGCATCTGATGAGCCATGCCTTCCCGGACGGGCTCGAACGAGAAGTGGGCCAGGCTCTCCACCGGCTGGAGGAGTTCACCGGCAAGAAGTTCGGCGGCAGCGATGATCCACTCCTCCTTTCGGTGCGTTCCGGCGCGGCGATCTCGATGCCGGGAATGATGGACACGATCCTGAACCTCGGGCTCAACGACGACACGGTGGACGGGCTCGCTCGGGCCTCGGGCGACGAGCGCTTTGCGTGGGACTCCTACCGACGATTCCTGCAGATGTACGGCGAGGTCGTACTTGGAGTAGACCACAAGCCGTTCGAGTCCCGGATCTCTCAGGCGCGGGCCGACGCCGGCGCGGCCGAGGACGGAGACCTCGGACCCGGGGAACTGCGGAAACTGGTGGCGGACTTCCGAGCGATCGTGAAGGAGAATTCCGCGGCTCCGTTCCCGGATGATCCCCACGATCAGTTGTGGGGTGCGATCGAGGCCGTCTTCCAGAGCTGGCGGACCCCGCGCGCCATCGCCTACCGGAAGGCGAATGGGATCCCGCATGACCTCGGCACCGGCGTCAACGTTCAGACTATGGTCTACGGCAATCGGGGCGCCTCGAGCGGCACGGGCGTCGCGTTCACGCGAAATCCGTCTACTGGGGAGCGGCTCATTTTCGGCGAGTTCCTGGTCAACGCCCAGGGAGAGGACGTGGTCGCGGGTATCCGGGACCCGATACCTATCGATCAGATGGGAGAGCGCCTGGGCGCGAGCTACGATCAACTCGCGGCCATGGCCGAGCGCCTGGAAGCACACTACACGGACATGCAGGATCTCGAATTCACGGTCGAGGACGGTACGCTCTACCTCCTGCAGACGCGGGACGGCAAGCGGACAGCCCGTGCGGCGGTCCGGATCGCCGTAGACATGGTCGACGAGGGCCTCATCGACCGGCGCCAGGCAGTACTGCGCGTGGACCCGGATCGACTCGAAGAGGTGCTGCACTCGACGGTTGACCCGGATGCCGTGTTCACGCCGCTCGCCGTGGGAAATCCAGCTTCTCCCGGTGCGGCCTCGGGTCGGGTGGTGTTTACCGCGGCGGAGGCAGTGGCACAGGCGGCTGCCGGCGAGGCCGTGATTCTCGTCCGCGAAGAGACTTCCCCGGACGATTTCGAGGGAATGGTGGCGGCCGAGGCGATCGTTACGTGCCGGGGTGGCCGATCAAGCCACGCCGCTGTCGTGGCTCGCGGCATGGGCAAGAGCTGCGTCGTCGGCACGCGCGACCTGCGGATCGACGAGTCGGCGGGCGAGATTCGTGCGGGAGATGCAGTCCTCAAGCGCGGTGATTGGATCACGGTGGACGGCGCCACGGGACAGGTGATCGCCGGCGAGGTTCCCACTGTGCAGCCCGAGCCGGACGAGTTCTTCGGGCGTTTGATGTCATGGGCCGACGAGGAGCGCAAGCTTCGCGTGCGGGCGAATGCTGACACTCCGGACGATGCGGCGGCGGCCCGCGAGCGGGGCGCGGAGGGAATCGGGCTCTGCCGGACCGAGCACATGTTCTTCGGGCAGGAGCGAATCTCAGCGGTACGCGAGATGATCCTGGCGCGGGGTGCCGATGCGCGTCGCCAGGCTCTCGATCGCATTCTCCCGATGCAGCGCGACGACTTCATAGGAATCTTCCGGGTGATGGACGGCTTGCCCG
>JARFPW010000098.1 GCA_029288095.1 Gemmatimonadota bacterium | reverse complement strand
GCGCGTCCCGGGGGCTGTCCGCACGGGCACCCGGCCCGACTCCTCGACGACGCGCCGATCGGGAACCGGCACCCCCCGGCCCCGCGGATGGCGTCGCCCACGGCTTCTCGGGCGAGTCCGATCGGCAGGCCGGGAATCAGGCTTCCTGGAAATCGCGGTAGAAGGAACCGTTGTGGTGGTCGCCGTGGCGTGCATCGTGATCGGAACCCGGACCGTCGTGTCTCTGGCCGACGCGCGACCGGCGCTCTCCGAGGCGCTGCACGCGGTGAGCATTCCGTCGGCGGTCGGAGACCTTTCGCTCGGCAACCTCTCGGACGGGATCGACGGGCGCACGACCATCGACCGCACCGTCACCTCGAACGAGCCGATCACCGGGATGGCTCGCGACCTCGAGGCTACGATCGGACGCTATCGAGCGGTCGCCTCCGTGTTCGCACAGAACAAGCTGCCGTGCTCTCAGCTCCGGCAGAGTTACGGAGAGGTGGACGACGGCTGGACCCGATACAGCATCGCTCGGGGCCGGACGTACGGCAGAGAGGTTCCCCACCACCTGGTCTCGTGGGACGCTGCGCTGTACGAGGCGGTGCGGGACGTCGATCGAGACTTCACGGCATCGGGCTGCAATCGGCCCTGACCGGGCGACACGCTCCGTTCCGGCCCACATCCTGCGCCTCCACCATAGAACGTGCGTTCGGCAGACGCGACGTACCACAGCTGGCGAGGCGCCTGGAGGCCGAGTATGCCCCAGAATTCAGCGTTCGCGAGACTCGCTCGACCCACTGGCTCGGTCGGGCGGCACTGTAGACTCCGCGCAACACCCGCCCCTCGGCGACTCCTGCTCAGCATGTCGATCGCGGTCCTCTCCTTCGTCCTCCTTCCCCCCTCCATTAGTGCCCAGCAAGACACAGGAGCATCCGTGCGGCTCGTGATCCGGGCCCACCACCTGCCGCCGCTCGGGCTGGTGCCCGACTCGCAGGCGATCTCGTGGATGGCGCCGGCGTCGATGGAGGAAGCGGAACGCCCGGCGGCGATGTGGGCCTCGGGCGAGGATGACAAAGCACTCAGGGCCTGGCGCGCAGTGCTCGAGACTGAGGTTGCAGCCCACCGGCTCGCCACTGACGAACAGGTGAACGCCGCCGCCAGCTGGGTCGCCGCTCGGGCCATGGCCATCGCCTCGAGCGAGAGCCAGGACAGTTGGGACGATGCCCCGGAGCGGCGGGAAAGGGAGATCCGGTGGGCGGCCCGCTCGGCCGCCAGGGTGCTCATCAACGACGCGGGCTAGCTCCCACCTATCTCGAGACGCGTCCCCCAAGACGGCTCTGCTGAACACTTCAGGGATCATCGTGTAATCTGTACCCAGCCCCTCGACTACGCACCGACCTCCTAGGGAAGCGGACATGCGCGTGCCCGAGCCGGTGGACCTGGTATGAAGCTCGGCGCTGCGGGCATCCTGGCGCTCACCGCCGCGCTGGCCTCCGGGTGCGGAGACGACGATGCGTCACGCCCGGGATCTCCACGGACAGCGCGCACCCCTCTCGAGAACGCCCCGTTCCCGTACGCCGAGAATGCCGAGGACGTCGGCGTGTCCACCGACGCGCTATGGCTGTTCAAGGAGCGCCTTTACTCACGGGTCGTCGCGCGGCACGTGGTGGGGGCCGAGGTCCTGGTGATCGTCGACGGGAGGATCGTGCTCCACCAGGCGATGGGGTGGGCGGACCGGGACGATCCGGTGCCGATGGAGCGGAATTCGATCTTCCGCCTCGCCTCCATGACGAAGCCTGTCGCGGGTACGGCTGCGCTGATGCTGGCCGACGAGGGGCTCCTGGAGCTGGACGAGCCCGTCGGCCGGTACCTGCCGTCCTTCCGGTCCGGAGCCGCGGACCGCATCACCTTGCGCGACCTGCTGACACATCGATCGGGCTTCGTCCAGGGCGGTGATCCGCCCGGCTACGCGGACCAGCCCACTCTCGTCGATGCGGCACGGCTCGTCGGTGAACAGGGCCCGACGTTCGAACCCGGTGAGAGGTTCGTCTACTCGAACCTCAACTCCGAAGTCCTCGGTGCCGTGGTCGCAACCGTATCGGGGATACCCATCGAGCAGGTCATCGAGGAGCGCATCCTCCTGTCCCTCCAAATGTCGGACACGCATACCGCGTTTTCGCCCGACGCGGATTGGGCTGATCGCGTGCCGTCGTCGTACCGGAGCTGGGGAGGCACGTCGTGGGAGCGCTGGTGGAACCCGGCCCGGCCCCACGAGACGGACTGGTTCAGTCCCGCCGGCGACCTGTTCGGGAGCGCCTTCGACTACGCCCGCTTCCTGCAGGTGTGGATCGACCGCGGCGCGCTCGGGAGCGAGCGGCTCCTCGGAGTCGGGACGGTCGAGGAAGCGCTGGCGGACCCGACGGCGGCGGATACATTTCCGGTACGGGCCCGGTGGTACGGCATGCACTGGGAGATCTACGACGCTTCGCCAGCGGCCGGCACGCTGCCCACGTTCGGACACCGGGGGGCAACAGGCACGCTCGGGATGGCGATTCCAGGCAGAAACGCGATCGTGATCTACCTTTCCAATTCCAACGAGACCGAGGTCGTTGACGAAGTCATCGGCGCGGCGCTCGATATGTTCGGGAGATGAAGCATGGCAGAGATGAAGATCAGCAACGG
>JARFPW010000078.1 GCA_029288095.1 Gemmatimonadota bacterium | reverse complement strand
GAGGACCGCGAGGGAAAAGTGTATATCGATTTCCTCCAGAACCGACGGGGACAGCTGCTGGCGGCGCCTTACAGCGTTCGCCCAGTTCCCGGAGCCCTTGTATCCGCGCCGCTCAAATGGACCGAGGTTACGCGACGTCTTCGTTTGGACCGGTACACGATACGTTCGATGCCGAAGCGGCTCGAGCGGCTCGGCGCTGATCCGCTGTTGGACGTTCTGGAGCTCAAACCCGACCTGCCGGCCGCGCTGGCGCGGCTGGCCGAGCGACTTTCCACCGGCTAGGGGATTCGAATGAACGTGCGGTCCGGCACGAGCGGCTTCAGCTACAAGGAGTGGAAGGGAGTCTTCTACCCGGAAGATCTGGCAGCCTCGGCGATGCTTGGGTGGTATGCGGATCGACTCCCGGCCGTCGAAATCAACAACACGTTCTACCGAATGCCGAAGACATCCGTGCTGGAATCGTGGGCAGACCAGGTCGGGGAGGGCTTTCGGTTCGTTCTCAAGGCGTCGCGTCGAATCACCCACTTCAAGAGGCTCAAGGACGTGGAGGATGAAGTCGACTTCTTCCTCCGCTCCGCCGCTACCCTGGGCGACAGGCTCGGCGCCGTGCTGTTCCAACTTCCGCCCAACATGCCGAAGGACATCGATCGCCTGGAGGCCGTACTCGCACAGCTGGGCGACCCCCGGCGCGCCGCGTTCGAGTTCCGCCACCGCTCATGGTCCGATCCCGATGTCGGCGAATGCCTGGCCAATCATGGCGCGGCTCTGTGTGCGGCGGACACCGACGAGCAGCCTGCCGAGATCATTCCGACTGGTCCGATGGTCTACGTGAGGCTTCGCAGAACGGACTATGACGAGACCCAACTCGCGAGTTGGGCGTCAGCGGTTCGCGAGACCGGCCGGGACGACGGGTTCGTGTTTTTCAAGCACGAGGACGAAGCGACCGGTCCCCGATTGGCACAGAGGTTCCAGCAAATCGTCGACGACGCTTGATCCCGGCGGACTCGCGCGGACACGAGCTTCGCTTTCCTGGCAGCAACGTGTATTTTTTGGGCGTCGATCGACCGGGACGGACATCAATGCCTAGGAGTTCCCGATGGCCAGGCACGTATTCGAAGTCAAGAAGTACCGAGTGACGCTGGGCGACCATGTGACCACGTGGGGCGGTGTCGATGTGCGGGCACGCGGCGTCGTGGCATGTTTCGGCGAGCATCTGCGGCTGGTGTTCTTCTTCCTGCCCGAGGGCGTGGAAGCGCCGCAACCGGTGTGGAGCGCGGACGGCCGCATGGCTTGCACGTTTCTGCCGTTTGCCGCCCTTCCTGCCTTTGTGGACCTGCTGAGAAACGAGAAGCCCGTTACGGGCAACATCGACACCGAGTCGCCGGGTGACAGCTTCATCAATACGGGCGATGAGCCGGTCGGTGAAGAAGAACGTGGAGGCATGGGCAAGGCGATCCGCGACATGTGATTCGCGGACCCACGCTCCCTGAATGACCGAGAGCCCGGCCTCCGTTGGAGGGCGGGCTCTCATCGTTTACGGCTTGCCGGCAGGGTCCGGTCGGACGGGACTACTCGTGCCGCATCGTGGCCTGCGACTGGAGGGTGATGTCTCCTGGTCCCCCGCTGTTGCCGGTCGCAAGGCGGATGAGTGGGCCGATGAACGCGAAGCTGTAGTTCACGGCGACCTGGACGGTAGTCGGGTCTCCGGTCGTATCCGTGTCCGTGACAGTCACGGTGGCGCCCGAGATATTTCCTCCGGCGAGGTAACCGTTCGTGATGACGGTAGCACTGTCCGAATCCACACCCTGCAGAACAGCCGAGCGTGCGCCTTCGCGGGCGGCATTCACGACGACCTGCTGGATCTGATAGGCCCGGGCGAACTCCCAGATACCCACGAGCATGAGGAGCAGAATCGGCAGCGCAATCGCCACTTCGGCCAGCGCCTGCCCGCTCGTTCCGTGTCCCCGCCCCCGTACCAGCCGTGTCTTCATTCGTCTAATTGCGTCCACCGTCGCCTGAAGCCTCTCTCCCCTGGCTGCAAAGCCGGGGACTCACGTTACGTGTCTAGTCTAACTTCCGACGGGATGCGTGGAAACTTCCTAGTCGGCCGTCACTCCCAAATCGGAGGCTTGAGTTTCCGCGCCAAGCCATACGGGATCAGACCCATTCGCACCAAACGTGTGCGAACCTTGTGCCACAAATCGCCTGTAATTGTTAACGATAACCTACTATTGCTTTTATCATTCTTAACATAATGTTTTTTCTAGCTTATGATCGTGGACAGGCCGCGGCGATGCGCACAGGATCGGACACCGCGGAGGTACTCCTTGCACAGGCCTCGACGCTCTAGGGTGCCGAGTCCGGTGACGGTCTGGGGTGGCGCCGCCTGGGGCCATCCCGTCCTCGACGCCCCCGATCGCGATCAGCACCGAGTCGTCCTTCACGGCGCATCCTCAGATGGTTTTCCAGGCGCTCCGTCTGCTCCGGGGTCAGCAGCGGACGGACGCGCGCCAACAGCGTGTCGTTCAGGGTCCGCAACTCCTCTCCCGTTCGCTCGAACACATCGGCATAGTCCGCTGACGTCTGTTCGATCAATTCGTTAAACGCTCGCCGCTGCTCTTCGGTCTCCGGCCGGACGACCCGCTCCAGAGCGAACGCCATGCCTCGCGAAGTCCGCAATTCAGCGATCGTCGCCAGGCGCCGATTGAACATCGTTCCGGAGGCGAGAGCGCCAAGCACCATACCAAGGACCAGCACTCCGGCGAGTAGCAGCGCCGATTTCGTTCGGGAAGTCATCTATCAGACATCCGCCAGCATGACGACCGACTCGAGACTGGGCGTAGGCATGCCGAACATCGTCTCGATGACCGTCTCCGAAAAATCAGGATTGTCTACGGCATTGTAGACGCCGAGTACCAGCGCCAGCGCGACACACGCGGTTGCCAGGCGTGCGGACATCCAACGCAGATGTCGGTAAATGCTATCCTCCCCGAGGCGCGCCTCGCGGATGCGCACCATGACCCGATCGGTGAACATCGGCCCGAACGAATCCGTCCGCAGGAGCGCCGACTCTTCGAGGATGCGCTTCCAGCGCCAGCGCTTTGCGGCCAAGTCCGGTCGCTTGCCGAGTGCATCCTCGACCTCCAGACGCTGGTCCGAGGACAGCGTACCCTCAAGCTCGCGCAGCAGGGCTTCCTCATCCTTCATGGTTCCATCTCCTTGAGCTGCGACTCCAGAAAGTCCATGGCTCGCGCCAGCCGGGACATCACGGTTCCCTGCGGTACGTTCAAGATCTGCGCCGTTTCTCGCGTCGAGTATCCGTCGATCAAACGAAGAACTACTACTGTCCGGTGCTTTGGACTCAGAGCCTGGATAGCCGTCCGCACCCATTCGACACGCCGCTGTCGCTCGAGATCGCGCTCAGGGTTGTTCCCGTC
>JARFPW010000058.1 GCA_029288095.1 Gemmatimonadota bacterium | reverse complement strand
ATCCCCAATACCCCGGACCCGAGAGTACCGGAAGGCGCCGAGGGCGACCACGAGGTCGTCAGCGAGTGGGGTGAGCCCGCTGCTGCTTCTGCGATCGGGGCCGCACAGGCGGCGCATTGGGATCTGGGCGAAGCGCTGGGTGTCCTCGACCTGGAGCGCGGGGCCCGGCTCGCTGGATCAGGCTTTCCCGTGCTCGTCGGGCAGGGGGCCCGGCTGTCGCGGGGGCTGATCCAGTTCATGATCGACTTGCACGTGGAAGAGCACGGCTACCTGGAGGTCGCGCCACCGTTTCTGGCCAACAGGGATTCACTCGTCGGTACCGGACAGCTTCCCAAATTCGAGGAAGACCTCTATCGGACCGACCCGGACGACCTGTTCCTCGTTCCGACCGCCGAGGTTCCGCTCACGAATCTGCACGCCGGCGAGCTCCTTTCGGAAGAGGACCTTCCCGTCGCGTACGTGGCGTATACACCGTGCTTTCGTCGCGAAGCCGGTGCGGCGGGGAAGGACACGCGCGGCCTGCTTCGGGTGCACCAGTTCGATAAGGTCGAACTCGTCCGACTGACGACGCCGGAGACTTCTGCCGACGACCTCGAGTTACTCACCCGCCATGCCGAGACGGTCCTGGAGCGGCTCGAGCTGCCGTATCGGCGGATCTTGCTCGCGGGCGGGGATCTCGGGTTCGCCAACGCGATGACCTACGATCTGGAAGTCTGGTCCGCCGGTGTGGGCCGCTGGCTGGAGGTCTCCAGCTGCTCGTCGTATACCGACTATCAGGCCCGACGGGCGGACCTCCGCTACCGACCGGCGGACGGCGACAAGCCTCGCCACCTGCACACGCTCAACGGTTCCGGGGTTGCCCTCGCGCGGACGATCGTCGCCCTGCTCGAGAACAACCAGCAAGCGGACGGTACGATCACCGTGCCTGCCGCCCTGCGTCCTTACGTGGGTTTCGATCGGATCGAGGCGAGGTGAGTCGACGGCGCTCCGTTCCGCTCGTCATCCTCAGCGTATTTGCCGGAGTCATCGTCTCGTACGTGCTCTATACCCAGCGCGTGGCAGATGAGTTGCGGAGCGACGCGGCGGTATTCAGTTGGATCTACTTCCAGATTCTGCAGGCCGCGGAATCACCGGACGGCCTTACTCCGGAGGGCCAGTTGACGCTTCTCCGGGAGCTGTCACGTCTCGGCATCCCGGTAGTGACGACCGACGCTTCGGGAGCACCAACCTCCGTGCAGAACCTACCCTTCGAAGCGGATCCGCTGAACCCGGAAGACAGCCAGCGCATCCGGAGCTATGTGAGCGAACTCGATCAACGGAATCCTCCACTGGTGAGCGAGAGAGCGGGATTCGCCGTGCACTACGGAGAACCAGCATTCCTGCGCCGCCTGAAGTGGATTCCGTGGCTCCAGGCACTGCTGCTGATCACGGTGGTCGGTATCGGGGCGTGGGTCGTGCGCACCGCATATGCAAGCGAACGGGAACGGCTGTGGTCCGCGATGGCCAGAGAATCCGCCCATCAGATGGGAACTCCGCTGAGCTCGCTCGTCGGTTGGCTGGAACTGATGGAATCCGGGGCCGACATGTCGGGGGAGAACGTTCACGCCAAAATGCGCGACGACCTTGAGAGGCTCGAAAAGGTCTCCCGCCGGTTCGAGCTGGTCGGCCGCTCGCCCGCGCTTAGACCCGTTCAGGCCCACGAGGTAGTGCGGCGGCTGGCTCGGTACTTCGAAGATCGTCTCCCCAGCCTCGGTGGCCGCGTGCGCATCGAACTCGATCTCGCAGGTCCCGACCCCATCGTGATGGGTAACGAGACCCTGCTCGAGTGGGCGTTCGAGAATCTCCTGAAGAACGCGGTGGATTCACTCGCCGGGCACGAGGGGACTATTCGTCTCTCCTATGTAGGGACGGCCCACGGCAAGGCGCGCTACCTGGTCAGCGACGATGGAGCGGGTGTTCCTCATCACCTCAGAAACACCCTGTTCGATGTCGGTGTCACTACGAAGGAATCAGGATGGGGCGTCGGCTTGTCACTGGTCCGCCGAATATTGGTGGACATGCACAACGGCGACGTCAGGCTGCGCGACACGGAGACCGGTGCGAGCTTCGCGATCGATCTCCCGTTGGCTCCCGAAGGGTTGGAATGATCCGTCCGACCCTGAATCGTGAGCAGGAGCAGGCCGTCGAGCACGGAAGCGGGCCCCTGCTGGTGCTTGCCGGAGCCGGATCGGGTAAGACTCGCGTCCTCACCGCCAGGGTAGCGCGACTGATCGGAGAACAGGGGGTCGCCCCGCAGCGCATCCTCGCCGTGACGTTCACCAACAAGGCGGCCGGCGTGATGCGGGAACGCATTGCCGAACTGCTCGGGTCTGAACCGGCCGGTCTGTGGGTCGGCACGTTCCATTCCATCTGCGCCCGCCTGCTGCGTCGGGAGGGCGACCGATTGGAGAGGGGGTCCAGGTTTTCCATCTACGCCGAGGACGACGCCCTGCGAGCGGTCCGCAGCGCGATGGATGACGTCGGATTGGATCCGGCCCGCTGGACGCCGCAGGTTCTGCGCAGCCGGATCTCCGATGCCAAGAACGCGCTTGTCGGCCCCGACGAATACTCGTCCACCGCCTTTGATCTGATGTCGCGGGCCGTGGCAGACGTCTATCCCGCGTACGAGCGGATTCTCTCTCGCTGCGCGGCTTACGATTTCGACGATCTTCTCGTGCAGTCGGTTCGTCTGCTCGAGACGATCCCGGAGGTCGGAGAACGATATGCCGGTCGATTCCAGCATGTCCTCGTGGATGAGTACCAGGACACGAACCATGCGCAGTACCGGATCATCCGTGCCCTGGGATCCGGCCACGGCAACGTATGCGTGGTCGGCGACGACGATCAGTCAATCTACGGCTGGCGGGGCGCCGACTTGAGGAACATTCTCGACTTCGAGCGCGATTTCCCCGGTGCCGAGATCGTGCGGCTCGAGCAGAACTACCGATCGACAGGATCGATTCTGGCAGTCGCCAACGAAGTGATCGCCAACAACTCGGCGCGCAAGGACAAGCGACTTCGGACCGACCGGGAAGGTGGTGGTCCGGTGGTGGTCGTCCAGGTGGGGGACGAGCGTGCCGAGGCTGCCTGGGTCGTCGACGAAATTCAGGCGCGCATGGGAGAGCGGGGCCTCGAAGACGTGACCGTCCTCTACCGCACGAACGCCCAGTCACGCCCGTTCGAGGATGCGCTGCGGCGGGCGAAGCTGCCGTACAGGATCGTTGGGGGCGTCCGGTTTTACGATCGTCGAGAAATCCGGGACGCGCTGGCCTACCTGCAGCTCGCGGTAAACCCGGCTGACGAGGCTGCATTCGCTCGCAGTGTCAGCTGGCCGCGCAGGGGTGTCGGCTCCGTTACTCTGGACCGGCTCCGGGCTGCGGCAGCTGAGCTCGGCGTGACGCTTCTGGCGGCTGCCGAGCGGGCCACCGAGCTGGACGTTCCAACCGGGGGCGCGCGGGCGCTTACGGACTTCGCCGCCGGAATTTCGGCGCTCGCGGAGCTGGCGCGCGACACAACGGCCGAAGAGGTGTTGCGCGAGGCCATTCGCTCATTTGGATTCGTGGCGGCCCTCGAAGCGGAGGAGGACGGAACGGATCGGATTGCCAATCTGACGGAGCTGCTGGCCGCGGCAGCGGCATTCGACCCGACTGAGGTGGAGGACGGCGCGGCGGACGCGACGGATCTGGAGCTCTACCTGCAGACAGCTGCGTTGCGCACGGATCTGGACGAAGTCGACGAGTCCGAGTCCGCAGTCACGCTCATGACCCTCCACAACGCCAAGGGCCTGGAATACCCCGTCGTGTTTGTCGTCGGCCTGGAGGACGGCCTGTTTCCGCTCGCCCGGTCGATGGAGACGGATGAGGGTCTCGAGGAAGAACGCCGTCTATTCTACGTCGGAATCACGCGGGCGGAGGACGAGTTGTTTCTGTCGCACGCGGATCGGCGCTGGCGATACGGAAGCGAGTCGCGTTCCTCGCCGTCTTCGTTTCTTGCCGAGTTGCCGGATTCATCCACCGAGTATCGGCGGCTCGGACGGTTAGCCCGCGCGGGCTCGCCCCGGCGGCAACCTTCCCGAAGCGGGGTGTCGTTCAGTTGGCAGCGAGATTCCAGGCCTGGAAGGCATCGTGCGCCGGACAACGACGATGCGGGGCTCCGATACGATTTTGCTGATTCCCAGGAAGACCTTCGAATCGAAGCCGGAGTGACCGTCCTCCATCCGGAGTTTGGTCGAGGCCGGATTCTCACGGTTACGGGCCACGGCCGACAGACCAAGGCGGAAATCGACTTCGAATCCGGCGGGACTCGAAAGGTCATGGTCGCCTACGCGGGCTTGCGCCCGGTCTAGGCTCCCGAGGAAAGCAATCCTGCCAGCGGGCGCAGCATCGGATCGCCCGCAATATCCACTGAACTCTCGATCAACCGGGAGGCCTCCGCCGACGTACCCCCACGGCTGTCCCACAGCTCCGTGCGCCCCGCCGGCAACGGAAAATGGTGATCCGCGGTCGCCAGGATGGCCTCGCCGCTCCGCCACCCCCCGGACATGATGGCGCGTCGCCGGACTCGCTTGGCCTCCGCCAGGCTCTGCTCTCCGATAGGGTCGTGCGCGGCGGCCCGAGCCGCATCCTTCCGCATGAGAAAGTCGGCTACGAGTTCAAACGTGTGGCGCTGGTATCGGACGACGGTCGTAGGATCCAGGTCCCACCGCGAATTATCGACCACCGTATCGAAGATCGCCTGCCAGCTCTCGTTTCCGTTGATGCGGATCATTCCCCGAAAAATCCGACGGTTGGTGCTGAACGTAAACAGGGTGCTGGAGAGGATCCGCCGGAACAGGGCGTCGGTATGCGAGTGGTCGAACTTCGTGACGATCCACCGTGCCAGGTGCGAGTAAGCCGACCCGACGTCGGCGTCCATCCGGTGCTCCCAGTAGCTGTGACCGAGGGCGCGAGTGCTAGACGTCAGGAGCAGCATTCGCGGAACAAAGGAGTTATGGGCCAACACGTCGGCGGCGAGGTGGCACTGATATCCGAGCAAAGCCGACTGCAGGCGTTCGTCGTCTCCCGCAGCCTCGTACATCTCATGGGCAACGTGCCAGTGATGGCAGTGGCGTCCGACCGGCGCATACTTCTTCGCCATCGAAATGTCCGCGGCGAGGTTGCCGTAAAGGAAGTCTATCGGGTACTGGGCCAGCAGGCCGGCAATGTGCTTGGGTAGAAGATCGAGGGACCGTAGGACGTCCACTCCGGCTTGTACGTGCGTCGCCGGCCCCCAGGCGAGGGCCACATCAGGCAGACACAAGAGCAAGCCGGCCGCTATCACACAGCCGGAAACAACGTGGAACCGGCTCAACCGAACCGTCTACGCTCCCGAATCCCGATCCTGCGTTTCCGTCGCCCGCGCCCCAGTCGCAGGGCACGGAGCAGTCCCGCAGTCGAAAGGAACGTCTCTTCGGCCTCTTCGACAGCGACCGATACCAGAGCATTGACCTCGGTGACGCGTTCCTCGGCCAGCTCGACGATACGCTCGAGCGATTCGGCGGCGCGAATGATGGTGCGGTCAACCACCTCTACGTCCGTCACCAGCACCGTCGATACCCGGCTCATCTGTTCGAGGATCTGTTCCGATTGCTCGATCACCGGCAGCGCTTGCTTGTTGATAACGTCGGTGACGCGATCGATCTCCCGGAAGGTGCGCCGGATTTGCGGAGCCACGAACAGCAGCGTGAGGATCAACCCGGCACCGATCAGCGTCCAGATGATCAGGGCCGTCAGGATCAGGATCTCTTGAAACGGCACGCTACCTCCACTCCGTGAGCCTTTTCAGGCACGAGATCTAAAGATACCGGTGGCGCCCGATCCCCTCAACCTGGCGCCGCCAGCTCGCCTCCCGCGGCGAGCACTCTCTTGAGCAGCGGCGGCCCGATCAGTTCGTTCGCCATGACTCCGAGTACCACGACGTCGAACATCAGTGCCGCGAGGCGTGCGTCGGGGATCGTCGTGCCGAGGGTCAGCAGAGCTGATACGGCGATCGCTACCGACAATCCACCCTGCGAGATCAATGCCAGCCCGAATCGGCTCACAGCCGGATTGGGCGGGATGAGTCGCCGGGCGGGAAGCCCGCCCAGGAGCTTGCCGCCAATCCTGAGCGCCAGGAAGGCGACCAACACTGGACCGATGAGCCAACTCGATAACGAAAGCAGGCTGCCAGCCAGCAGCAGAAACAGCACGTGTACCGGCTTTTCCCAGGCTACGAGGGCTGCGAACGTCCGTCTGCGAATCGGCGATACGTTCGCGATGAGCACCCCCGTGAGGCCGGCGGCAAACAGCGCGGACGTGCCAAGCACCAGATTCGAACCTCCCAGGACGAGGGCCAGGCCGAGCAGGAACAGAACGAACTCCTGAGGAGCGATCCGGTCGCGCGTCAGGGAGTAGAAGAGCCAGCCGAAGATCAAGGCCAGCAGGATCGGAGTGAGGATCCATCGCAGGAGCCCGATGTCGACGATCCCCGGCGCCTGGACCGGGTGAAACACCGCGAACACGATGGCAAGCGCGACCAGTCCGACCGCACCGTCAAGGCTGGCGCACAAACTCGAGAGACGCGCGACAGGCCCCCGAACGCGGGCCGAGCCAAACACTACCGCCGCGCCGGTCGGGCTCGAGACGCAACCGGCCGCCGCCGCGGCGAGAACGAAGGGCGCGGCTCGGGCCGACCACAATCCGGACGCCGCCAACGCCAGGGCTCCGGCCCCCGCGAGCACGACCAACGCCATCGCGGCTTCGCCGACCACCAGGCCGAGCTCGCCGCGCCGGAAGGTCTTGAGGGCTCCCCGGTCGAACTGCAGCCCGAACAGCAGCCCGATCCACCCGAGTCCGAGAGCGACGAAGGCCGCGAGTCCCGCGAGTACCTCGTCCGTCAAGAGTCCCGAGATCCGTGGACCCAGCAAAAAGCCAAAGACGACGAAATGAGATCCTGATGAGAGGAACAGGCGCACCCCGACGGACGATCGGCGTGCCGGAAAAGCCAGCCGGGCGCCGACCAGACTGAGCACGGTCAGCGCCAGAGCTGCAAGAAGCGTCTTCACCCGCCGGGCTCGGTAAGCTCCGGAGCGAGGCCCACGACCCGATTCACGGGTATCGTGATGGCGATGCCAGTCGCCGGGTCGTCGAACTGGCCGCACACTTCCTGGATGATCTGCAGGGCCTGGTCCATCGTCTCTGCGTCATCGATCACCGAGAACAGGGTCTGGTTCTGTGGGCGGGACCTGGAAATCAGGGTCTGGAGGCCGGCGAAGATCGGGATCTCCTGGCTCAGCACGCGCCCCATCCCCTCTGAATCGATCACAGTGGCGCCCGTGACCCCTATTTCCAGGAATCCGGCCAGGATCTCGTCGACACGGTCGACGTCGTTGATTACGGCGATCAGCAGCTCCACCCCGTATTTACCCTCTCACTCGGAACCGGCTCAGATATGCTCGGCCTCGTAACGCTCTATGTGGCTCACGACCACCTGCGGGTCTGAGCTCGTCCGAAGAGCGTCCACGAATTCGGGATGTCTGGCCAGTCGCGCGATCCGAGCGAGCATACGGATGTGGTGGCCAGCGTGATCCGGCGGCGAGAGCAGGACGAAGAACACATTGACGGGTTGGCCGTCAATGGCCTGAAACTCGACACCGGAGGGACTGATTCCGATGATCAGGCACGGACCGGCCAGCCCGGCGCAAATCGCGTGGGGCACTGCGATCCCGGCTCCGATACCGGTACTCAATACGGCTTCCCGGGCCGTCAGGGAGGAAACCACCTGGTCGGCGGTCGCAGCAAGTCCCGCGGGTACCAGGGGCGCAACGAGCTGCGCCAGTATGTCCGTAACTTCTCCCTGTTCGATATGTGTGACTACCAGACCGGGGTCAGCGTATTCGGACAGCTTCATGCACCTAGTCCCGCATGGGTTCCCTGACGGAATCCCGTCCGCAGACCGGATCCTAACGGTACGGCTGCACGGTGGCCCCGCCCGAGAGTGATGTCAAGGAATCCGCATCTCGTTGCCGTGCTTGCAGGACGTGATCTAACTTGCCGGCGTCCGGTCGCCCGACATGGCATGCCAACACAAGGAGTCGACGGGTGCACTTCCGTATACAGGGACCAGCCCGCCCTGTCTCTTATACACATCTCCGAGCC
>JARFPW010000053.1 GCA_029288095.1 Gemmatimonadota bacterium | reverse complement strand
GCATCCCTTCTGACCGATCTCGTGCGGCCGGACAATATTTTGAAAAAACGACACTTCTTCGGAGGGACGTTTCACCGTCGCCATGCTTGCCGCCGGCTCGTCCCGACGCGAACGTGTGTCGTCCGCGCCATGACCGTCCGGAGCCCGGAGTTCATCGTGATCAGTCTTGCCTTGATCCTCATTCTCATCGTCGCCGTCGCGGGTTCCGGCCTGCTCAGCGGCTGGATGGTCTGGATGATGTCCCGCACCCGGCGGCTGGAGGCCACGCCGCACGGTGACGACGATGGACTGCTCGTGGGTCGCCTCGAAGAGTTGACCGCCGAGTTGTCGGCCGTCCGCCGACAGCTGGAAGATCTCGAGCAACGGACCGACTTCAACGAGCGCCTGCTCGAGGATCGCAGCGGCGCCGACCAACTCCCGCCGGCCACTCTCGAAGAATGACGCCGCGGCGCATTCGCTGGGGTGGCCTGATCGTCGCCGCCGCGCTGATCGTGGCCGCCGTCGTATTCGCGGGAAACTTTCCCACAAATGGAGAGCACTACGGATTCTGGTCCGTTGTGCCTCCCGTCGTCGCACTCGTGCTCGCGTTCGCGCTGCGCGAAGTAATCTCCGCCCTGTTCATCGGCATCGTCCTCGGCGGCGTCATCAGCGGCAAGCTCAACGTCGTCCAGGAGTTTCTCGTCCCGTCGATCGGCTCTCCGGGGTACGGTCTGATCCTGCTCGTCTACCTGTGGGCGCTGGGGGGGCTCGTGGGCATGTGGACGCGCACCGGGGGCGCGGTGAAGTTCGCGAACTGGGCTGGGGCGAGAATGGTCCGCGGGCCGCAGACGGCGAAACTGTTCTGCTGGTTCATGGGACTGGTGTTTCACCAGGGTGGCTCGATCAGCACGGTCTTGACCGGAGCCACGGTGCGGCCGGTGTCGGACGCGAACCGGGTGGCGCACGAGGAGCTGGCCTACGTTGTGGACTCCACCGGCTCACCGGCGGCGACGATCATCCCGTTCAACGTATGGCCGATCTACGTGGGCGGCCTCGTGGCGGGAACTGTGCCTATCATCCCGGACACTGCCGCGGGGACGACGTTCTTCTTCAAGGCGCTTCCATTCAACTTCTACGCCATTTTCGCGGTGCTGTTTACCCTGCTGTTCGCATTCGACAGGGGGCCTGCTGCGAGGTTCCGGCGCATGCTCACGGCGATGCGGCGGGCGCGGGACACGGGGGTCCTCGATCGGCCGGGCGCGGAGCCGATGTCGGCCGAGGAGCTCACGAAGATCGAGACACCGGAGGACTACGAACCGTCTCTCGTGGACTTCTTCGGACCCATGGGGATTCTGCTCGGGGTGGCGATCATTCCGTTCGTAATCACGTTCTACATTCAGGGAAGGACGGACCCGCTGTTGCCGATAGCCGAGGCATTCGTGCTCTCCGTGCTCGGCGCTATCGGGATCGCGCTGGCGCGCGGGATGTCACTCCGTGTAGCGATGGAGGGTTTCATCACCGGATGCAAAGGCGTCACGATCGGCGCGGTCGTCCTGGCGCTGGCAGTCACGCTGAAGTCGGTGGCGGACGCGGTGGGGACGGCACCGTACGTCGTCGAGACCGTGGGGTCGTGGATCCCGCCATTCGTGCTGCCGGCGACGCTTCTGTTCATGTCGATGTTCGTCGCGTTCTCGACGGGAACCTCCTGGGGGACATATGCCGTCCTGTTTCCCGTCTCGATGCCGCTGGCGTGGGCCGTCATGCCCGATCCGCTGTTTCTTACACTGTGCTTCGGCGCAGTGACCGGCGGATCCGTATTCGGGGACCAGTGCTCGCCGATCTCGGATACGACGATCCTGTCTTCGCTCGTCTCCGGGTGCGATTTGATGGACCATGTGCTCACGCAGCTTCCACCCGCGCTGACGGCGGCGTCGCTCGCGGCCATAGGCTACACGCTCATCGCCCTGTTCGTCGTGTGACCCGGCACGCCCGAAAGTGGCGATGGAATGGATCGCCGGGTCACGGCGTCGAACCTGTTGAGAACGCAGCGCACCAGCGGTAGCGCGAGAAAACAAAGATCAACGAGGGATACGACGATGATTGGAAGAGCGATGGTGCTGGCAGCCGGACTCGCGCTGCTGGCCGCCCCACAGGCGATTGCGCAGGAAGAGGAAGACGAAGCACAGATGAGGCAGCGCGCCCCGCGAGCCCAAATGCGGCAGCACGCGCAGCGCGGCGAGATGCGTCAGCGCGCCGGAGCGCACCTCATGTTCGACCGGACGATCGGCCAACTGATGGACCGTCAGCACGAGTTGAGCCTGACCGACGGTCAGATGTCGGCCCTGGGCGACTTGCGGGAGGAAGCAGCGTCAGCCCTGGGACCGATCCGCGATCAGATGACCACGGTTCGCGAAGGCGTGCGTGACGGGACGTTGACGCGTGAAGCCGCTCACACCGCCATGCAGGGCGTGCACGAGCAGCTGTCCGGCGCGACCGAGGGACTTCACGCCCAGCTCGAGGAGATCCTCGAACCGGAACAGCGTGCGATGCTGCGCCGGGGGATGGCACAGCGCGGTTCTCGCGGGCAGATGCGTCGCGGCAACCGCCAGGGCCGTCGGTCCCGGTCGGGAGTTCAGGGACGCTAGTCGGTTCCCGCAACACGGCACCCCTCTCGATCCGGGAGGGGTGCCGACCTTTCCGCTTCTAGTCGCCGCACCCATCCCCTCTTAGTATCGCCTCACACACCTGACCCGATCCGACGGAGGTACGGTGGGCGATTCCGAAAGACAGTGCGTCGTCATCCTCGGTGCATCCAGTGGATTCGGCGAAGCCGCGTCACTGGAGTTCGCGCGAGCGGGCTATGACGTCGTCGGCGTCCATCTCGACCGCCGCGCTGGACTCGCGCGGGTCGAGGAGCTGCAGGCGCAGGTAGAAGCGCTCGGAGTCCGGGCTGACTTCCGAAACATCAACGCGGCGAGTCCCGAGAAGCGGGACGAACTGCTGGACGAACTCTCTGCCGACCGCCATCCCGGTGCGGTGCGCGTACTCCTGCACTCACTGGCCTTCGGTACCCTGCGCCCGTTCGTCACGGAGGATCCGTCCGAGTCGATGACCCAGGATCAGATGGACATGACGCTCACGGTCATGGCTCATTCGCTGATCTACTGGACGCAGGGACTGGTGTCGCGAGGCCTGATGGGCGAGGGCGGCCGCGTGTTCGCGATGACGAGTTCCGGGGGCGATCGGGTCATTCCGTCGTACGGAGCCGTGTCGGCCGCCAAGGCGGCGCTCGAGTCACATTGTCGACAGCTCGCCCTGGAGTTGGCGCCGCACGCCATCACGGCGAACGCGGTCCGGGCCGGAGTCACTGACACACCTGCACTGCGAAAGATCCCGGGTGCTGAGTACATGATCGAGGAAGCCAAGCGACAGAATCCTTACGGGCGTCTGACGACACCGGAGGATGTCGCCCGTTGCCTGGTGGCGCTGTGTGATAGGGGTACCGATTGGATGACGGGAAACACACTGCGGGTGGATGGCGGGGAAGACTTCGTGGGATCCATGCCTTCGTGACACGCGCGATCTGAAGGGAGGCGCGTCATCGAGTTCGACGAGCGGCAGCCGCCGGGCGCAACTCGCCGCGCGAAAGTCGGCCTCGTCGCAGGTCCGGTGCTTGGCCTGGTGACCGTCCTTCTGCTTCCCGACGTTTACGCCGATATCGGCGGTGAGCAGGTCATGCTGGCCCAAGCGGCACGCGCCGCGGCCGGTGTCGGAGTATGGATGGCGGCCTGGTGGCTCACCGAGGCCATCTCGATTTACGCGACGGCGCTGCTGCCGCTGGCACTGCTACCCCTGACCGGCGCGCGGACCGTCCTGGAGGCGGCTTCCCCCTACGGTCATCCGCTGATCTTCCTGTTCATGGGCGGTTTTCTGCTCGCGCTCACCATGCAACGCTGGGGATTCGACAGGCGGGTGGCTCTGTCTACGCTGCGGTTCGTCGGTGCACGGCCCAGATACATCGTGGCCGGGTTCATGGCGGTGACGGCGGGTTTGAGCATGTGGGTGTCGAACACAGCGACCGCCGTGATGATGCTCCCGATCGCCGTCAGCGTGATTCACGTAGCCGAGGCCGGTCACGACCCCGGCGATCGAGCGATTCCCGGGTTCTCCGTATGCCTGCTGCTCGGGATTGCCTATGCGGCGTCGATCGGTGGCGTCGGCACGCTCATAGGAACACCGCCCAACCTGTTCCTCGCGTCCTACGTCCAGAGCCACCTCGGCCAGGAGATCTCCTTCGTCCGCTGGATGGCCGTGGGCATCCCGTTCGTCGCCCTGTTTCTGCCGGTCACCTGGTGGCTCCTGACGCATGTGCTGCATCCCGTCGGCGAACAACCACTTGCCGGGGTGGAGGAACGGGTCGCGGAGGTGCACGCGGCCCTCGGGCGGTTTACCCGCGGGGAGCGCATCACAGCCGCCGTCTTCCTCGTAACCGCCGTGGCATGGCTGCTTCGCCCCGTCCTGGTGACCCTCGAGGTTGGAGGCATACGGCCCCTGGCCGGGCTCTCGGATACGGGGATCGCAATCGCAGCCGCGCTCGTGCTGTTCGCGACGCCGGTCGACTGGCGTCGGGGTGTGTACGCGCTGGATTGGCCCACTGCCGTAAAGCTTCCCTGGGGGATTCTCGTGCTGTTCGGCGGCGGGCTGTCGCTGGCTGGCGCGATCGAGCACACGGGGCTCGGTGCTTTCCTCGGGACCCAGGTGGGCGGGCTGGCAGGTGTGCCGCCGCTCGTGCTGACCGCCGTCGTGGCCGCGCTCGTCATCTTCCTCACCGAGCTCACCAGCAACACGGCTACGACCGCTACCTTCCTGCCGATTCTCGCGGGACTGGCGCCGGCCCTCGGGGTCGAGGTACTCGTCCTCATCGTCCCGGCCGCCATCGCCGCGAGTTGCGCGTTCATGCTGCCGGTCGCCACTCCGCCCAACGCCGTGGTGTTCGGCTCGGAGCGCATCACCCTGCCACAGATGGCTCGCGCCGGCGTGTGGCTCAACATCATCGGCATCGCGCTCATCACGTTGGTCACCTACGCCGTTGTGGTGCCCGTACTGCTAGGTTAGTCGCATGGACCCCATCAACGAAGTTCGGGACGTCGCTCGCGAGCACCTCGGAGTCGTGCGCCGCGAGTTCACCCGACCGTGGGACGAAGGAAGCTCGCTGCCGGGCGCCGAAACGGGTCGGCGCCTCGGACTCGCGCTCACCCTCTCTGCACTCGTGGTAGGAGCGGGCCTGGCGCTCTACGCCATCTTCGGCGGCGACTGACTCCGTGGCCGGCAAGCCGCTCATCGCTTGCGGCGTCCAGTTCGACTGCAAGCTCGCCGACCCTGCTGCCAATACCGAGTTCGTGTGTGGTGAGCTGGCCGAGACCTCCGCCGCGCACGGCTCCCGGCTGGTGGTGTTCCCGGAGGCAGCGCTCACCGGGTACGTGTTCGAGACTGCGGAGGAAGCCGCCGACGCCGCGATCATGGCTGATGGACCCGAGC
>JARFPW010000013.1 GCA_029288095.1 Gemmatimonadota bacterium | reverse complement strand
AACACTCCGATCCCGGTCCCGAAGCTGGAACTGGAAACCGAGGAGCAGTACCGGCGCTACCAGGATGCGGAAGCTCGCCGGCGGGGCCGCCTGAAGCTGGCGGAGCAGCGGCGCGCCCGGCGCGCCGGAGACGGATGAACGCTAGAGCAGGTTGACCAGCGAGTAGAACACGAACGCTGCCCCCGACAGGACGAGGCACTGCGCCGCGATCTGTTTGGGCGGCATCTTGGCCAGCACACCCAGCAGCAACCCAACGGCCACTGCCACGCCGATCAGAATCGCCAGCATTTCATCCTCTTTCCGGGTTCGGGTTCCTGCTCCTCACCGCATCTCGATCCGTTGACCCATCAGGGCTTCGATCGCGTCAGCAGAGCGGGGCGCGCCCGCGGACATCAAGCGTGAGCCCGTCTCGGTAACCAGCACGTCATCCTCGATTCTCACGCCAAGATTCTCAGCGGAGATATAGATCCCGGGCTCGACCGTCAGCACCATCCCCGGTGCGAACGGGGTCGAGTAGGCGCCCACGTCGTGAACGTCCATTCCGAGCCAGTGGCCAACGCCATGAATGAAGAACGTGTCGCAGGTCTGCTCGCCACACAGGTCCCCGGAATGGTCGCGCATGTGAACACGCGCCGCCCGGTTGACGTCCGCCACCGTCGCACCCGGGCGAACGACGTCGATCCCGGCCTGTTGTGAGGCCAGGACGAGATCGTAGATCGCACGCTGCCGCTCGGTGAACTTCCCGGACACCGGTACCGTCCGAGTGACATCCGCCGTGTAGTAGCTGTACTCGGCTCCGATGTCCATCACGACCAGATCGCCGGCCTCCATCTGCCGCCGGCTGCGGTCGTAGTGCAGCACCACCGAGTTGGGCCCGGAACCGACGATGCTCGGAAACCCGACGCGCTCCGCGCCGCCTGCCCGGAAGTTGTACTCGATGACCGCTTCCGTCTCGTACTCGTACATGCCGGGCCGCATGGTACGCATCGCGGCTCGCTGCGCCGCCGCCGTGATATCTATCGCACGCTGCAGCGTCTCAAGCTCGAAATCGTCCTTGACCAGCCGGAGCTGGGCCATAATGGGACGGATGTCGCGGATGTCGGCACCAGCTGCCGTCAACTGCTCGTAGACCGGTTCGCCGGTCATTCGGTGGTCGAGGGGCGCATACACGGGGAGCGCCGCGTCCGAGGCACGGGCGGCCGCGGCGATGGCTGCCTCCTCGAACTCGTCGACCACGCGGACGTCCGCGAGTCCGGTGATCTCGGCGGCGGACTCCAGTGACGGACGCGGTCCCGTCCACTGCTCGCGAGCCGGATTGCGCTCCGGCATGAACAGAGTGGCGGACGGATCCCCATGGTGCGGCAATTCCACCACCAGCCACGAGTCGGCCACCTCGATCCCGGTCAGGTAAAAGAAGTTGTTTTCCTGCCGGAAATCGGAGGCCTGCAGGTAGTCCGACTCCAGGTCCCGTAGTGACGAAGACCGGATCAGGACGACCCCCGCACCGACCGAATCGACGAGCGCCGCCCGCCGGTTGGCCAGAACGGCTGCGGGCGCCGCCGCGTACGGCGCGGCAGCCTCGGACAGGGCTACCCTCTCCCGAACGGCGGTCTGCTGGGCGATGGCCGACCCGGCTGTGAACAGGGTGGCCGCGAGTACGAATATGCCGGCACTGCTCAGTTTCGTATTCATGCTTTCAAGATACCTCACGATGGACCGAATCGCCGGGTGTCTTCCCCCCGGGTGCGCCCCTTCCGCTGAAGCTGGACGAGCTGCTCCATCCCGGCCTGTTCCGCAATCCGCTGGCCCGCCGGCGTCGCGGCGAGTCCGCCGAGCGCTGTCTCGCGGTAACGGACATCGAGTTTGCTGCCGACTTCGCCCATCACGTCGATCACTTCATCGACGGGGATGGGAAAATCGAGGCCGGCCAGCGCCATCTCGGCGGCAGCCACGGCATTGACCGCGGCGCTCGCGTTGCGATAGGCGCATGGGATCTCGACGAGCCCGGCCACCGGGTCGCAAATCAACCCGAGCATACCCTGCAGAGTGAGCGCGATGGCCTGGGCGACCTGCTCTCGCGTACCGCCTTCCAGCCAGGCGACCGCCGCCGATGCCATGGCCGCGGCGCTTCCGGTCTCGGCCTGGCAGCCGCCTCCCGCCCCGGCGATGGATGCCCGTTCCGCGATCACCGCGCCGACGCCCCCGGCGACCAGCAGCGCGTCCACCAACTGCTCGTCCGACCAGCCACGATCCTCGGCAAGCGTCAGCAGGACCGCCGGTACCACTCCGGCGGCGCCCGCCGTGGGCGTGGCCATGATCAAGCCCATGCGCGCGTTCACCTCGAGCGTGGCGATCGCCCGGGAGAGCATGTCGGTGAACGTGGGACCCAGCAGGCCCGGCCCGGTATCCGCGAGCCGGCGCGCCCTTCCGCCCGTGAGTCCGGACGGACTGGGCTCGGTTGTCTCCAGGCCTTCGGACACGGCCTGGCGCATGACGGCGAGCGCGTCGGCGATCTTCGCCCGGATCGCCTCGGGATCACGGCCGCTTTCCCTGGCTTCCGTTTGCATGACCGCCGTCGGCAGATCCACGCCGGTCGTCTCACAGACCGCAAACCAGTCGCCGATCGAGCGGAACATCAGTCGTTCAACTGGTGGACGTTGCGGACCCAGTGCACCCACGGCCGCTCTGCCAGCTCCGCCAGCACGGGTGCCGGGACGTCCTCGTCGGTCTCGATCGTCATCAGGGCGCGCTCGCCGCGCCCGGTTCGGTCGACGCGAATCGTGGCGAGGTTCAAGCCATGCCCGGCGATCATTCCGGTAATCTCCGCCACCGTTCCGGGCACGTCGTCGCCGACGACGACGACCGTAGGCAGGGACCCCGACAGATCCACGGGAAACCCGTCGATCCGCTGCACCCGAATCCGACCGCCACCGATTGAACACCCGGTGACTTCGACTCGATCGTCGCCTCGTTGCACGGCGAAACGCGCCGTGTTGGGGTGGGCCTCCTCGCCCAGGTCTACAATCTCGAATCGAGTGTCCAGACCGGCCTCGCGCGCCAGTTCCTGACTGTCGCGAATGCGCGGATCGTCGGGCCGGAAACCCAACAGGCCGCCCAGGATCGCCGCTCGCGTCCCGTGACCTTCGCCCGTCATCGCGAAGCTGCCGTGGAGGCCCACGACGGCCTCGTCCGGCGCCCCGCCGACGATCGCCTGAACCACGTAGCCCAGGCGGCAGGCGCCGGCGGTGTGCGAACTCGATGGTCCGACCATGCGGGGGCCGAGAATGTCGAATAGACCGGTCACAGAACGACCTCAGGCAGCGTGAGGCGAGCACCGGGTTCGATCTCGGGTCCGATGGCGACCTCGCTGTCGAAGGCCCGTGCGAACGCGCGTGCGAGCGCCGGGCGTACTGACTCGCTGGAGGCGTCTCCGCCTTCGGTCTCCACACACGTCATCACGACCTGGTCGATTCCGCAGGGCACGATCCACTGGAATCCCTCGATAGCGGCTGGGGTCAGGTTGAGCGCAAACCCGTGCCAGGTGACCCAGCGGCTCACGTGCACCCCGATCGACGCGATCTTCCGCGCCTCTCCCCGGGCACGAGCCCCGGGATCGCCCGCCACCGACGAATCGCCCACCCACACTCCCGTGAACTCCGGCACCCGGAATGCTTCGATGCCGAGATCCTCCAATAGCAGGATCAGCGTTTCCTCGAGCCGACGCAGGTACCAGTGAAGATCCTTCCGGTAGCCGGCGAGGTCGAGAATCGGATAGGCCACGAGCTGGCCCGGACCGTGGTAGGTGACGTC
>JARFPW010000354.1 GCA_029288095.1 Gemmatimonadota bacterium | reverse complement strand
TCGTCGTCGAGCAGCCGGACTCCCTCGACCTCGCTGACGCAGGACGCGCAAGTCTTCGTGCAACGCATCGCCCAGCGAGATGCCGGCAGCTTCGGGAAACAGTGCTCTGATCTGGCCGAGGCTTTCCCAATCGCCGATCGCGAGCGACCACAAGACCTGCTCTGAATCGTGCAGTTCGCAGGCGGGGAAGCCGAAGCATTCATCTCCCGCCCAGACCGTCGCCGTCTTCGTCTCGAGGCGCTCCGCAATCGTCCGCCAGGCATCCGTCTCCACGATCAGCCGGGTGAGACCTCTTCCCTGGCGAGTGTTTGCCTCGATCACGCTCGGCAGATCATCACCGTAGCCCGGTACGATCTCGTGCGGAAGGCCCTGTTGACCGCACATCTGTCTGGAAATGTAGGCATCGTCGTCCTGCGGTCCGCCCTGCTTGGTATACGAGAAGCAGCGTACGTTGGCAGCACCGAGTGACTTCAGGAGACCCAGGATACAGGTGGCGTCATACCCGGCGCTCAGAGAGAGAAGCACCTCTCCTTCTGCGGGAAGTCGCCGTTCCACTGCATTATGCAGGGCATCACGCAGTTCGGCTCGGAGCTCCTGTTCCGGAACTTCGATTCTCGGATCGAGATCGAAGCGCCAGTATGCCGTTGTCGATGAAGCTCCATTCTTGAGCTCATGCACCGCGGCGCGCTCCAGCACGCGAACTCCGGAGATGAGCGTTCGATTGTTGAGCGGCACGCCGTTGACCAGATAGTGGGCGATTCCCACTGGATCTGGTTGCCCGGAGCAGGGGTGCAGGTGGAACGCCAGGGCCGTGGAGATCCACGTATACCCGCCGTGCTCTCCACAAAGAAGCTTGCGGCTGTTCACCTGGTCGGTGGCGAGGAAGACCCGATCTGCCCGCGTGTCGATCACCACGACCGCAAAGGACCCGTTCAATCGGGCCACGAAGCCCATTCCCTCGGCCATGTAGGCGTCCAGGCATCGAGAGGCCGGTGCGCCAATCGAATCCGGGTACAGCTCTCCGTGCAGCACCAGAGTGATGCCGGAGCGAGTCGCGACCGAAGTCCCGGGTGACATGCACAGGTGGCAGCTAAACGACTCGCTGTCTACCGAGAGACCTCGTGCACGGGCGGGCGCCCGCGCGAAAACTGCCTCATGCCCGCGAGCTGAGGCGTGGTCGCGACCACGTCTCACCGCCGCCATGAAATACGAGGGTACAAACGCCATACTTCGCTCGCTCCTGCCCGTACTTCTGCGCCCTCGAGACAGCCCCAAGGCGCTCGATCACCCCGGGCTGACCCAGCCAGTTTGCATTTCTACCATGGACATGGGTGGCAAGTAGCGAGCCAGGCAGTACTTCAACGGCAGATCTATTCGGTGCGGCGACGACGACGGTGCAGGGACTACTCAGGGGGGCTCACCTTGACGTCCTTCTGCCCCACGGTCACCGAGTCGGGCTGTGGATCCGGACCGGTCGGCTGTTCGGCGACTGGCTTCGGCTGTCTCATGCCTACTCTGGCCGGTCGAATCTCCTCGAGCCAGGCCTCGAGGCGAGCCGGTGTGCCCAGCTCCGACCACCCCACGCCGGTCACTGAGACTACTGACATCTGAACATCGCTGTGCTCCAGTACATCCCTCGAGAAATCAATGGTCGTGAGACTGGGGTAGACTTCCGCCAGCGCCCTGGCGAGACGGTGGCAATCGTCCGCGCTCCCGGATACGGCCACTCGCACGGCATCCGCGGTGTGTGGGAAGTGCTCCCGGATCACTCGCATGAGATACCGGCCGTGGGCGGCGAAGATGAGTGTGTTCCACAGCGCTCCGCGCCCGATGAGCGCCTTCGCGCTCTCTCTCGATGGCTTCTCCACAAACGAGACCACCGGCAGCGGGCCGCTACCGCCCTTTCGGAGGGGCACGATGTACCCGAAGTCGCTCGTTGGAGACTCGGGCCCTATGCCTATGAATACGAGGCTTCCGGGATCCTCATAGCTGGACTCCAGGGCCGTCCGGACAGCTCCTGCCAACAGGTCCTCGTGGCGAAACCAGTGATCGGCCGGCAGGAACACCAGGTGTGCGCCCGGATCGCGGGCCAGTACCCGGCACAGGGGAAGCAACACGCCGACAGCCGTTCCGCGCGACAGGGGCTGGACCACAATGTTGTCGCGGTGGAGAAGTCCATCCAGCTGCGGCTCCCACCACTTGCGATGCTGACTCGAAACCACGACCACCACGTGGCCCGGGTCTACGCACTTCTCAGCGCGCGTGACGGCCACCTGCAGAAGGGTCCGCTCACCGTCAACCGCGCAATACTGCTTGGGTACGTGGTGTCCGGTATTGTCGACCGTGCACCCACGCATGCGCGATCCTCCCCCTCCTGCCAGGACCACGGCCCACGGTTTCCTCCGGACGTGGCTTCCACCCGCACTCATAATCATGGCAACCCCTCGGATGCCGGGGGGGGGTATTCGCAAGCTAGCCGGTGGCGAGGCGGAAGCAATAGATCGCCGGTACCTGTCCGCGCCTGGATCAGAAGCCTACCGACAGGGCGAGCAGCATCCCACCGCTTGTCGGGGAGATCCGCACGTGAAGCTGGTCCAGATGGATCGGCTCCCACCGGTCCGCCCGGGACAGCGTGCCGATGAGAGCGCCAACGCCGGCCCCGACAAGCCCGAAGGTTATCGTGGATATTGGGATGATCCCCGCCTCGCCCCAGTACCAGCACCCATCCCAATCCCAGGGATCAGCATTGCAATCGTATGAGGCAGCGGCGATCCCCGAAGCCAGGCCGAAGCCGCCTCCGATCAGCGCACCGAGAAGAGCACCTTTGCCGGCGTTCGACTTCGAGCCCCGATCTACCTCGAGGCTGCTGATTGAACTGACCGGAAGCGCCGCTACCTCCCACTTTCGGAATACCGGCTCCCAGTAGCTCACGGTCAGAGTGTCGGAGCTGCGGGCAACGATTTCACCCTCGAACACCCCCTCGCCCAACTCCGTGGCCGAGATGCGAACACGGGCGCTCTCCCCGCCGATCGTTCCTTCTTGTGCCGCGAGATTCGCCGGCATGGTGATCCCGGCATACGCGAGCACTGAAATGATGAGTAGCTTGTTCATCGGAACCTCCCCCGAGGTTCGAGACATGAGTGCTTTCCGAAATGAGCGGTCTGGGGCGGCGGGACCTCGGCGGTACTTCGCTCGACCACCCGCATGGCCTCCAGGATCTCGTCGCGGCTCGTACGGGGGTGGCGCTCCAGGAATTCCAGGATCGCGACCCGGATGTCCTCACTCAGCTCCCGTACCTTCGATTCTCTTGCTGACGCCGGTGGATTCGTCTCCATGTCAGGTGCCTCTCTCCGCGTCCGACCGGAGCCGGACCGTTGCCGGCGCTGCTAGTTCGAGCGCAGGACGATATTCCCGTTGGACGTGGACAGGGTGAGCATTCGTCCCCCGCTTCCCAGGACTCCGAGCATCTGTCGGAACGCGCCCTGCCGGGTGATCCTGAGCGGGAAGTCGGTGGATATCGACCCCCAGGCGATTGCTGACACGCGAGCGTTCGTGCCGCTCGGAATCCGGACCGCGACGTTCCCGTCCATCGAGCGGAACAGCAGGTCCCGGTCCCAATCCGCCCGGCCGATTGAAGCGGTAACGTCTCCCGTCATGGTCGTCCCCACGGCCAGTCCCGATGTCGAGATGTCTATGTCTCCGGCGAGCGTGCGGGC
Organism: Gemmatimonadota bacterium; assembly: GCA_029288095.1. Taxonomy (GTDB): domain Bacteria; phylum Gemmatimonadota; class Gemmatimonadetes; order Palauibacterales; family Palauibacteraceae; genus JARFPW01. The sequence continues at coordinate 1,034 of JARFPW010000354.1, read as the reverse complement.
GAAGACGTCGCCGTCGAGGCCGTCGGCCGTGATGTCTCCGCCGATCGTCCCGCCGGCGAAGTCCGACCCCACGGGTACCAGGACGTCGAATGAAACTTCAACGTCGTTGTCCCGGGAGGAGAGGTGGCCGTTAAGGAAGCCCGGCAAGCACCGGTTCGCCGGCTGGCTCGGCACGTCAGGATAGACGGCGCAGATGGTCACCCCGTCCTCGTGCTGGACGACTTCGATCTTCACCGACGACGGTTCGTCTCGCTCTCCCCGCTTGAGGGCCGCCACGACGACCGTGTTCCCCAACACCGGCGAGGCGCTGATGTCTCCGCCGATACCTTTGACCTCGACCGTGCTTCCCGGCGCGATCTGCCCGCTCCATTCGAAGCGCTCGGATCTGTCCGGACCGTTGTCTCCATCCGGACCGGTGGAATCACTGCACGCCGCAGTCAGGCCGGCGAGCGCCAGGAGCTTGAGGGCATGTCGTGAGTCCATCATGGTGTACCCCCTCTCTCAGAAGTGTCCGCCGGGCTCGGGCAGGTGTCGCCAGCGTCTGTTTGCCCGCCGCTGGAGCCGCGGCTACGTTTTGAGAGGACGTTATGAGGGCCGCGTCTCGCTGCTGTCGCGTCGCGCGTCATATCGCAGGTTACGCCTCATGAGCCTTCAGCTGGCCTCGCCGTGATCACGTTTCGGGCATTCGGCGCACCGGAGTTGCGCGGATCCGACGGAACGGTGCTGCAGTCAATCCTCACGCGACCCAAGCTTCTCGGACTGCTCTCGGTCCTGGCGGCAGTGCCCTCGCCCGGCTTTTGCCGCAGGGACACTCTGCTCGGATTGTTCTGGGGAGAGACCGATGAGAAGCGCGGACGCAGGGCGCTGCGGCAGTCTCTGTACTACATCAGGCAGTCGCTCGGTGAAGGAGTCCTGACGGGCCGCGGCGACGAGGAAATCGGACTCGACCGGGAGAGGTTCTGGTGCGATGTCGCAGCTTTCGAAGCCGCGCTGGACCGGGGCGACGCCGAGAAAGCCCTGGAGCTGTACCGAGG
>JARFPW010000292.1 GCA_029288095.1 Gemmatimonadota bacterium | reverse complement strand
GCTCGGAGCCGAGAATTACATGAACATTGAAGTCCCGAAGTAAGATGAGAGCCACACCATCTAGGACAACCACCGCAAGGGCAAGAACATGTTCGCGCTCGGCATCCTGTGCTGGATGTTCTACCGGTAAAAGGACATCACACGAGGCCAGATCTAGCAAGAGTTCCGGAAGAAGGCCCCGGAGATCACCGAGCGGAACCACGAGTTGCTCGAGCTCGGGTACTCGTGGGCCGACGCTCACCTGGACGTGCGCATCGACGTTGCGCCGGGCCTGTCACCCGAGAACACGCTGGTGATGAACGGCAACCAGGCGATCGCCTACGGCGCCGTAGCCGCCGGGATGGACCTGGCCGCCATGTACCCGATCACGCCGGCCACTTCGGTGTCCCACCAGCTCGGCGAGATGTTCTACAAGTTCGGTGGCGTGGTGCACCAGGCGGAGGACGAGATTGCCGCGGTGGGCGTCGCGATCGGGGCTTCCTACTCGGGCAAGGTGGCGTTCACCATCACTTCGGGCCCGGGGCTCGCCCTGAAGACGGAGTTTCTCGGCCTGTCCGTGATGTCGGAGATCCCCCTGGTGGTGGTGGACGTGCAACGGGGAGGGCCGAGCACCGGCCTCCCGACCAAGGTCGAGCAGTCCGATCTCCTGGCCGCCCTGTTCGGGCAGCCGGGCGACGCGCCGCACGTGGTGATGGCCCCGGCGACGAACGAGGAGTGCTTCCACGCCATGAACACCGCCCGCCGGATCGCGGAGACCTTCCGTACGCTGGTCATGGTGCTGACGGACGCGAACCTGGCCACCGGGGTGCAGCCTTTCGCCCGCCCTACGCTCGATCCCGCGTGGCAGGGCTCCATGCCCGACATGTCGCCGGTTCCGGAGGGCGAAGTCCCCTACGATTGGGACGAGGAGACGGGGCTTTCGCGCCGCTTCGTTCCGGGCACACCGGGTGGCATGCACACGCTCACCGGGCTGGCTCACGACGAGAACAGCAGGGTGGCCTACGCGTCGGCCGTCAACCAGAAGAGCTCCGCCATGCGGAGCCGCAAGATGGCCGTCTTGCACAGCACGCTGCGGCCTCCGGTGGTGTACGGTCCGGAATCCGGCGACCTCCTCGTCGTCGGGTGGGGCAGCACCAAGGGCGCGATCGAGGAATCCGTGGACCGGGCACGAGACGAGGGACTTTCGGTCTCGTCGGTCCACCTGCGCTTCCTGTCGCCGCTGGAGCCGGGACTGAAGGCGATATTCGGACGGTTCAAGAAGGTCATGACGGTCGAGATCAACTACAGCGATGATCCCGGCATGCCGTACATCACGGACGAAAACCGGCGTCGCGGACAGCTGGCCTGGCTTCTCAGGGCCCAGACGCTGGTAGACGTGGACTGCTGGACGCGTGTGCTGGGTGAGCCCCTGAAGCCGGGCGAGATTCACGACGTGATCCGGGCCAACGTTTCGAAAGGGGGCGCGGCATGAGCCTCTCCTGCTGCTCGCTGCTCACGCCGGTCGAGGAAGACCGCGAGTTCAGCCTCGAGGATTACGAGGGAGCGCGCGCGCGCTGGTGCCCGGGGTGCGGCGATCACTCCGTGCTCACGGCTGCACAGCGACTCCTGGTGGACGAACAGCTCAAGCCCGAGGAGACCGTGTTCGTCTCGGGGATCGGCTGCTCGAGCCGCTTCCCGCACTACATGAAGACCTACGGATTCCACGGGCTGCACGGGCGGGCTCTGCCGGTAGCCACGGGCGTCAAGCTGAACCGGCCGGATCTCAACGTGTTCGTGGTAATGGGTGACGGCGACTGCGTGTCGATCGGTGCCGGACACTGGGTGCACGCCATTCGGTACAACGTGGACATGGTCGCCCTGATGCTGGACAACAACATCTACGGCCTGACCAAGATGCAGACGTCGCCCACGACGCCGCAGGGCTACAAGAGCAACACGCAGCCGCAGGGAAGCTGGCTCCCGGCGCTCGATCCGCTCGAGGCGACGCTCGGGATCACCAACGCTTCCTTCGTGGCGCAGACCGCCGAGTGGATCCCGGCCCACCTGTTCGCGACCCTGCAGGCGGCGTATCGGCATCGGGGATTCGCGTTCGTGCGCGTGCTTCAGCGTTGTCCGGTGTTCACGGAGGACCTCTATCTCGATGCCGTACGTAATCCCGAGATGGTCGAGATTCTGACCCATCCGGACGGAGTCGAGATCCCCGAGTCGCTTCAGCAGATCTACCCGAACCAGCTGCGGCACGACCCGAGGAATCTGGCGGCAGCGCGCGAGCTTGCGGCCGATTCATCGAGGCTGAGGCTGGGCGTTCTGTACCGCGACGAATCGAATCCGCGGTACGAAGAAACCCGGCACCTTCCGCTGCACACCGCGGAAGACAAGATCCGAATCCTGAACCAAGAGCTGGACAAATATGCCGTCTGACAAGCCGACCGACGAGCGCGCAGCGAGTGCTCTGCAGGTCCTGGAAAAGGCGCGGGAGGACTTTCGCTCGGCCCTAGTGGCGACGTCCGAGGAGCTCCGTGGCCTGCTGGACGCCGGAAGCGCCACCGCCGATGCGCGGGCCGAGCGCACGGCGGCGGAGCTGGGCGCCTTCGCCGTGGGGCATATCGATATCGAGAGATTCTCTATGTGAGTATATTGATACTAGTAGCGCAAGTCCTACAGCTACTTCTGCCGCCGCAACCGTAATAGACATAATCATAAATACATGCCCTGTCATATCGCCACTTGCTCTAGAGAAAGCTACAAAAGCCAAATTTGCTGCGTTAAGCATAAATTCAAGCGACATCAGTACTATTATTAAATTTTTTCTGACCAAAACGCCGAATGCGCCAATAACAAATAGAATCGCGATTAAAATCAGATAGTGTTCAATTCCAATATTCAACATATCTTTCCCTCATTTTCGCGATTACAACAACGCCAATAATAGAAACAAAGATTAATAT
>JARFPW010000282.1 GCA_029288095.1 Gemmatimonadota bacterium | reverse complement strand
GGCCAACTTCGGGCCCTACTTCCATCCGTCCGGAGAGAGAATCATCTTCTCGTCCAACATGGGCGATCCGGCCGGTCGGGAATTCGACCTGTGGATGATCGGTGTGGACGGCGAGAACCTGGAGCAGATTACGTTCAGCGGCGACTTCGACGGGTTTCCGATGTTCAACTCGGACGGCAGTCAACTCGTGTTCGCCTCGAATCGCGGCAACGAACTGCCGCGCGAGACGAATCTGTTCATTGCGGACTGGGTGGAGTAAGAGCCGGAAATTCCTCACCGGGCGGGAGCACTTCGACCACGACTCCCGTGAACGGACCTGTCTCGGCTTCGAACGCCACCCGGACCCTCTCCGGGTGGCGTGCCGAGAACGCGTCCATGGTGCGTCCCGCCTTTCCTTCGCCCCGGATCACGGCTACCCATCGAGCCCCGCTCAAGTCACGGAGTTCCTCGAACTGACGTGCCAGGACCACCTCTGAATCGTCCGTATCCAGATAGTCCGTGGTCAGGAACTGGAAGTTGGGAACCGCCCGTCGGCCGGTTTCCCAGTACACAAGCGGATCCAGCCCCGAAGCGACCACCGCGTCGGGCTCGACGTTTTCCCTGATCCATTCCAGCAGCGGGCGGTAGGTGACGGCCGGGGCCAACTGAAACCTCGTCCACGATCGAGCGCGGTGTGAGCTCACCTGGTACTGCGTGCTGTTGAACAGCAGCAAGCCCGCGATCACGGCGAATACGGGCACACCGTACTTGGGCATGTCGGACCGGATGCGCTTCGCGATCTCAGCGCCGCCCTCGACCAGGCTCATCGTCAGCAGCGGCACGATTGCGTAGTAGAAACGATCCGGCTCGTAGGGCCATACGAGCACTATGGCCAGGTACATGACAGGAAACAGTGCGAGCGCCGGATTCCGGCGTCCGACCTGTCGCAACCCGAGGAGGGCGAGGCCCGCGAGCACCGCGAGCACGACGTTCGCCGCCAGGGCCGTGGCGTCAGGCATCCACAGATGCTCGAGAGCAGTGACCAGCGGCGGCCAGTGTGCAGCCATCGTATCCATCAGACTTCCCGACGAGCCTCCAACCCCGGCGAACCACGACGTGTAGCTGCCATAGTTGCCGGCCAGCACGCTCGGCACGTCGGGAAGGCGAACGGTCGTCCAGGTCCACCATGCGACTGCCGGGCCCAGAGTCACGCCGGCGAGCTGGGCGGTGCGCTTCATCCGCGCTCCGTTCCAGGCGCCTCGGCGCAGCAACTCGGCGGCCAGGACCGCTGCGATCAGTGAGATTCCTATACTTCGCGTCAGGAAGGCGACCGCGGCTCCAAACCCGACGAGAAGCGAGACCGGACGTTCGCGCTCCGTCAGTAGGAGCACGGCCATTGTGATCGCCAGCCACAGCGGTTCGGAGAGTAGAACCGTGGCCAGCGACAGGGTCTGTGCCGACGTGAACGCGAGTACGGCGGCAACGCCGAATGCAGCCTGCCGCACGAGCCCGTCTCGCGGCCGGACGAAACACAGAAACGTCAGTGCCGAGGCCACGCCCAGGAACAGGGCGTTCAGTGCCTTGAGGTACGAGAGATTGTCAGGGTAGGCCGGGAGCAACTTCGACGCTCCGGCCAGCACGACGGGATACACCGGCGGATACTTGATGCCGGGGATGTCGCCGGGAAGGTTGGCGTAGGTGTAGCCCCGCCCCTCGGCCAGTGATTGCGCGAGCGCCAGATAGACACCGTCATCGTAGTAGACGCCCGCGCCGGTGGGAGCCATCCCGCGGACTGCGAAATACGAGACAGTGACGAACACGGCCGCCACGATCAGACCCCGCAGTCCCCAGACGTCCGAAGGCTCGCTCATCGGGTATCCACGGAAATCCGGGCCAGGAAATTATCGATGATCGACAGGGTCATACCCCAAATCGTCAAACTCCCAACCTCGATCGTTTCAAACCAATTCGGCGCCGGCTGTTTCCGCTCGAAGCTCGACCTCAGGGCAGGCGACGCGAGATCGGTGAGCGGTACCCAGAGATGACCCGCCAGTTCTTCGTTCTCGACGAGCGGGGTCCGCTGATCCAACCAGGCGACGAATGGAGTCACGGAAATGGACGGCAGATGCGCGCTTCGCGTGTGCAGGTCGTCCAGACGCCCCAGGTAATCAACCTTCGGGATCAGCACGCCTGTCTCTTCCTCGAGTTCACGCCTGGCGGTGTGGAGCAGATCGGCGTCGGTCGGGTCCAGTCGCCCGCCCGGGAGAGCCACGTGCCCGGACCAGGGATCTCCCACTACCTCGGCCCTCAGCACCAGCAGAGCTTCCGTCCGCGCAGTCCCTGCGGGATCCGGACTCAGAACCAGCGTTACCGCAGCCTGTCGCTCGACCGCATCCTTGGGTACGCGCATCGGTGCGGGCCGGGCAAGCAGATCCGGGAGGGAGACCCGGAGGTCATCCGCGCGGCGGTCAACCATTGCCGCCGGTTCGGGCAGCGTCCTCAGCTACCTCCGCCTCCTCCAGCAGAGCCAGGTAACTCTCGTAGCGGCGCTGATCGACGAGGTCATCCTCCAGAGCCGCGAGCACCGCACAACCGGGTTCCGCACGATGCCGACAGTCCCCGAATCTGCAATCGCCGGCGAACGGGCGAAGATCGGGGAAGGCTCCGCCGAGGACATCGACGCCGACCCCGGTCGGTACGAAATGCTGGATGCCGGGCGTATCGGCGATAAACGTCTCGTCGTCAATCGGGATGAGCTGGGCTGAAGTAGTGGTGTGGCGCCCGCGGCCCTTCCGCTCCCCTACATCTCCAACACGCAAATCGAGGCCGGGAAACAGAGCGTTCAGAAGACTCGACTTGCCGACGCCCGATGCCCCCGCCAGCACGGTCGTCCGACCGCCCAGTCGCTCACGAAGAGCGGACAGGCCGACGGAGGCAGGGATGCTCGTGGGCAGGACGTCATAGCCCAGCCCAGAATAGATGTCGAGTTCGGGAGGCAACGAATCGGCGAGGTCCGTCTTGTTGCAGATGATGAACGGATCGAGATCATTCAACTCGGCGACCGCCAGCAATCGATCGAGCATATGGAGATCGGGCGACGGCCGCGTTGCGGCGACCACGATCGCGAGTTGATCGAGATTCGCAGCCATGATCTGGTCCCGCCGGCGGGCCATGGCGCGCCGCGAGAGTACCCGCTCGCGCGGAAGCACCCTGGTGATCCGGCAGCTTCCGTCGTCCAGTTCCTCGATTTCCACCCGATCGCCGACCGCCACGGAACCTGCTGCTCCGTGCTTGATACGTCCGCGAAGAGAGCACTCCAGATCACGTCCTCCAGCGCGAACACGGTACGTGCCTCCGCTGCCCTGGAGTACGCGCGCGATCATGCTTCGGGGCCGACCAGTTCCTGCAGGCAGTTCCACGCCAGGAGAGCGCATTTCACGCGTACCGGAAACTTCGCAACACCGGCCAGGGCCCGCAGGTCACCGAGTTCAGTGCTCCCGGCTGCCTCCGGGTCCCCGTGCAGCATCCTGGTGAAAGTGCCCGACAGGGCAAGCGCCTCATCCACCGACTGCCCCTTCAGGCGCTCCGTCATCATGGATGCCGACGCCTGGCTGATGGAACACCCCTTGCCCTGGAAACTGACGTCGGCGATCCGCCCACCTTTAACCTGGAGGAGGAGATCGATCACGTCGCCGCACAACGGATTGTTCATCGTGACGGTGTGTGTCGTTTCCTCGAGCTCGCGCTTGTTCCGGGGACTGCGGTAGTGGTCGAGGATGACTTCCTGGTACAGCTGGCTGAGCTCCGCGTCGTCGAGTCCACCATGCGCGGCCTGACTGTCGTTCATCGAATCTCGGGATGAGGTTGGATGGGTTGGTGCGGGGGCTGAAGGTTCACTCAAATCCTCCGAACAAATCCCGCGCCACATGCAGGGCATCGACGAGGGCGTCTATTTCGCCACGCGAAGTATACAGGTAGAGGCTGGCGCGCGCCGTAGCGTCCACACCGAGGTAATCCATCAACGGCTGATTGCAGTGGTGTCCGGCGCGGATCGCTACTCCCTGCCGATCCAGAATCGTCGCCAGGTCATGCGCGTGTATGTCACCGTATCGGAATGACAGAACGCCCAGTCTGTCCGTCGAGGGACCGAACAACTCGAAGCCATCCAGGGCGAGCAGACGGTCGAGCGCATAGGACGTCAAGTCTGCTTCGTGGGCAACGATCCCCTCGAATCCGACGGACGTCAGGTAGTCCGCGGCGGCGCCGAACCCCACCGCCTCTGCGATCGCCGGCGTACCGGCCTCGAACTTGTGGGGTATCGCAGCCCATTTGGACCGCTCCAGTTTGACCTCGGAGATCATCTCGCCGCCACCCTGAAAGGGCGGCATCGCTTCGAGGAGTTCACGGCGCGCCCACAGCGCGCCTATGCCAGTAGGTCCGCACATCTTATGGGCGCTGAACGCGTAGAAGTCGCACTCAAGGGCCCCCACATCGACGGGCTTGTGCGGCACGGCCTGGGCCCCGTCCACGAGGCACAGGGCACCAACCTCATGAGCAAGCCGGGCGACCTCGGTTACCGGATTCGTGACGCCGAGAGAGTTGGATACATGGGTGAGCCCAACCAGGCGAGTGGACGGGCCGATCAGTGAGCGAACATGGTCCACATCGAGGCGGCCCTCGGGCGTCAGACCCGCAAACTTGAGAGTGACTCCCGATCGCTCCGCCAGTAACTGCCAGGGAACGATGTTCGAGTGGTGCTCCATCACGGTGAGTACGATCTCGTCGCCCGCTTCGAGCCCAGCCCCCCAGGAGTAGGCCACGAGATTGATCGACTCGGTGGTGCCGCGCGTGAACACGAATTCGGATGGGTCCTGCGCCCCGATGAATCGGCTGAGCCTCTCACGAGCGCCTTCGTAGGCGTCCGTGGCCTCGACGCTCAGTTCATGCGCACCCCGGTGGACATTCGAGTGATGCATCTCGAGGTAGTCCGACATCGCCTGAATGACCTGGCTGGGTTTCTGCGAACTGGCGGCACTATCGAGATAGACCAGCGGCTTGCCGTGGACTTCGCGGCTCAAGATGGGGAAGTCCGCACGGACGCGATCCACGTCCAGCGCGAGCGTCGTGTTCATCAAAGGTCCATTCTACTCAGAGCCGCACCTGGATTTCGCCATCCACCACACGGCACTCGTAGGTCTTTACGGGCCGCACGGCCGGCAGGGCCTTCGCGGCGCCCGTGCGCAAATCGAACCGAGCCCCGTGCAGAATACACTCCACCTGCCCGTTCACGAGTTCGCCATCGGACAGCGGAAACTCCTCGTGCGAGCATTGGTCCCGCAGCGCCAGGACCTCGCCCTCCGAGCTGGCGAGCACGATGCTGACTCCGTCGAGCTCGACAGGATGCAGTCCGTTGTCCGGTATTTCTTCGAGCCTGGCAACCGTCCGGAACTCACTCATCAGGTTCAGATCCCGATCTTGCGCTCGATGGCGTCGGTCATCCTCTCCCGGACGCTATCGACCGGCATGCGAGCGAGCACCTCGCCGAAGAACCCGAACACCAGGAGCCTTTCGGCCTGGGCACGCGTCAGACCACGGCTCGTCAGGTAGAACAGCTGGTGCTCGTCGACCTGCCCGACCGTGGCCCCGTGAGAGCACTTCACGTCGTCAGCGGCAATTTCGAGGCTTGGCAGCGTCGTCGCCTCGCTGTCCGGGCTCAGCAGCAGATTCCGGTTTGTCTGATAGGCGTCGGTCAGCTGGGCCCCCTCGTCAACCCGGATCAATCCCCGGAACACGCTGTCCGCGCGATCCGTCAGCGCACCCTTGAACAACAGGTCGCTCCGCGCGTGGGGAGCCGCGTGATGCTGCAGGGTATGGTAGTCGAAATGCTGACCCCGTCCTCCGAACCACAACGCGAGCATCTCGCTGTCCGAACCCGGTCCCAGCAGATGGCTCGTCACATCGCATCGGGCGAGGTCTGCACCCAGGCTCACATTGAAGCTGTTCAGCGTGCAGTCACGCGGGGTGTTCGCATGCTGCATGCTGAAGTGCTTCACGCCGGCACCGAATCTCTGGAGTGCCAGATAGTTGACCAGCGCGCCATCGCCTCCGAAGACCTCGACGCCGTTCAGGCTCTTGGCCTCGCCCTCGAGATCCTCGGACATGAACTCATCGATCACGGTCACCTGGGCGCCCCGCTCGACGATGATCAGCGAATGCGTGGACACCATGACGCCGGCCCGGGAGAGCCACCTGATGATGTGCACGGGATCATCGATGTGCGTGTTCTCAGGTACATACAACACGTAGCCGCCGGAGAGCGCCGCGACGTGCAGTGCCCAGAGCTTCCGTTCCATCGGAGCTACATCACTGGAGAACAGAAACCGCTCGAGGAGCTCGGGTCGTTGTTCGGCGAGCAGGGCGATCGGAGCGAATATCACGCCGGCCTCTACCCATGCGGAGTCCAACTCGAGCCGGGCGACTCCACCGTCGATTTCGATCATCGTGCCGCCGCGCGAGTCCGACCCGGCGAGAACGTCGCGGACGGCACCCGGCAGGTCGTCCGTCGCCGCCGGCTCGGGGGCCACAACCGCGTCCACGATGTGCTCGAAGGCTTCGGGATCCAGGTGCGCCAGATCCGTATACCGCCATTCCTCGCTCTTCCGGGTTGGCATCGGCAGTGAGCGATACTCGTCCCACGCAGCCTGTCGCCTCTCGGCAAGAATCTGGGGATCGCCGACCGTATCTGGTCGTGTCATGATTCCGTCCGCCAATGTGCCTCCACGTATGTCAAAGGGGAGCGCGGCGTCAGCCGACACTCCCTTCCATTTCCAGTTCGATCAGACGATTCAGCTCGATGGCATATTCGAGCGGCAATTCCTTGGCGATCGGCTCTATGAATCCACGCACGATCATCGTCATCGCCTGCTCCTCGCTCATGCCCCGGCTCATGAGATAGAACAACTGCTCCTCGCCCACTTTCGAGACCGAGGCCTCGTGACCTATGGACGACTGGTTTTCGTCGATCTCGATATACGGATACGTATCCGTGCGCGACGTCTCGTTCATCAGCAGCGCGTCGCATTCCACGTTCGACTTCGAACCGACGGCTCCCTCGTACACCTTGCACAGTCCCCGGTAAGACGATCGACCCGTTCCCTTGCTGATCGACTTCGAGACGATCAGAGAGGTCGTTTCCGGCGCCGCGTGGACGACCTTGCCTCCGGTGTCCTGGTGCTGCCCGTCCCCGGCGTAGGCAATGGAGAGGATTTCTCCATGGGCCCTGTCTCCAACGAGAAAGCATGAGGGGTATTTCATCGTGAGTTTGGAGCCCAGGTTCCCGTCCACCCACTCCATGCTGGCATCCTCGTGCACCATCGACCGCTGGGTGACGAGGTTGTACATGTTGTTCGACCAGTTCTGGATGGTCGTATAGCGGAACCGCGCCTGCGGCTTGACGATGATCTCGATGACGCCCGAGTGGAACGACTCCGTCGTGTACACCGGCGCGGTGCATCCCTCGATGTACTGTGCCTCGGCTCCGTCCTCCACGATGATCAGCGTCCGCTCGAACTGGCCCATCTGCTCGGCGTTGACGCGGAAGTACGCCTGCAGCGGTATGTCTACCTTTACCCCTTTCGGGATGTAGACGAACGAGCCGCCCGACCACACAGCGGAGTTCAATGCCGCGAACTTGTTGTCCGCCGGCGGGACGATGGTGGCGAAGTACTCGCGGAAGATCTCGGGATGCTTCCTGAGGCCGTCCTCGATCGACTCGAAGATGATCCCCTGTTCCTCCCATTCTTCCTTCAGGGAGTGGTAAACCATCTCGGACTCGAACTGGGCACCGACGCCGGCGAGGATCTTCCGCTCCGCTTCGGGAATCCCAAGGCGTTCGAAAGTTTCCTTGATGTTCTCCGGAACGTCGTCCCAGGAGCGCTCCATCTGATCCTGCGGCTTCAGATAGAAGTAGATTTCGTCGAGATTGAGCGTGTCGAGGTCTCCGCCCCAGTCCGGCATCGGCTTGGAGTAGAAGATCTCCAGCGCTCGAAGGCGGAACTCGAGCATCCACTCGGGCTCATCCTTGTGCGCCGAAATCTGCCGCACCACTTCTTCACTGAGGCCTTTCTCCGCCTTGTAGACGGGAGCGTCCTCGGTGCGAAAGTCGTACTTGTATTCGTCCAGTCCAAGCTGGTCGACCGTCTCATTCTTCGGCATCGTCAGTCCTGTCCGAGCAGGTTATGGCTGGCCAACGGGGGCGGCCTCGGGCTCGTGCAGCCAATCATAGCCCATCTCTTCGAGCTGATCGGCCAGTTCGGGACCGCCACTGTGTGCGATCTTCCCGTCCAGCATCACGTGCACGAAGTCGGGCTTGAGATACTCGAGGATCCGCTTGTAGTGCGTGATCAGCAGAACGCCCATCGAGCGATCGGCTTCCAGCAGCGTGTTTACGCCATCCGCGACGATGCGCAGCGCGTCGATGTCGAGGCCGCTGTCGGTTTCGTCGAGCACGGCCATCGAGGGTGCGAGCATCGCCATCTGCAGGATTTCGTTTCGCTTCTTCTCGCCACCGCTGAACCCGTCGTTGACATGCCGCGCCGCGAACGACTTGTCGACCCTGAGCAGCTCCAGCTTCTGGTTGAGCGCCATCTGGAAATCCAGCACGCCGATGTCGCCTTCGTCTTCACTGCGACGCGCATTTACGGCGGTGCGGAGGAAGTTCGAGATCGAGACACCCGGGATCTCAGCGGGATACTGGAAGGCAAGAAAGATCCCGGCCCGGCTCCTCTCGTCCGGCTCCAGCTCGAGGATGTCCTCGCCATCGAGCAGAATCTCGCCCCCGGTGACCTCGTATCCAGGGTGACCCGCGATCACTTTCGCGAGCGTGCTTTTGCCGGAACCGTTGGGGCCCATGAGCGCATGCATCTCTCCGGGACGGACTACGAGATCGACGCCCTTGAGAATGTCAGTTCCCTCTTCTTCGACGCGCGCGTGCACGCCTTTGACTTCGAGCAGATATTCAGACATACAGCTTCAGACTCCGGAGTTGACTTCATGGTGCCTGGCGAACGAACGAGCCGGATTGCGATCCGGCCCCGGAACGACCGACAAGTTTACCCTAGTTGAGACCCGTTATCAAGGAGCAGGGTCCGAGATTTCCACAACGGTTGAGCGTCGTTTCCCGGCGCGGATCGCCGCCCATTGCCGACCCGCGTCCACGGCGGCAAGCTCTACCCGAGGATCCCGGCCGCCGAAAACCGACACGCAAGGACGCTCATTAACGATGAAGGCCGCATTCTTCCGACGTCACGGCGGGCCCGAAGTCATCGAAATCGGTGAAGCCCCGGAACCCGTTGCTTCGGCAGGATCCGTCGTCGTTCGCGTCCACGCCGTCAGCCTGAATCACCTCGACCTGTGGGTCCGACGAGGGATCCCCGGGTTGGAAATCGAACTGCCCCACATCGGAGGGTCTGACGCGGCGGGGGTGGTGGAATCGGTGGGTGCGGGCGTGGATTCATGGCAACCGGGCGACCGCGTGGTGATCAACGGGGCCCTGTCGTGCGGAGATTGCGACTTCTGCCGCCGCCCCGACGAAGCACTGTGCCGGCGCCTCCAGGTGCTCGGGGAGCATGTGCGCGGGGCCGCGGCCGAGCTCGTTTCGGTGCCTGCGGAGAACCTGATGCGGATTCCAGCGTCCCTGGAGTTCACGGCGGCTGCCGCTTCCGCCCTCGTATTCCAGACCGCCTGGCGAGCACTGACGAATCGGGGCAGTCTGCGCGCCGGTGAAACGCTCCTGGTAACCGGGGGATCCGGAGGAGTCGCGTCTGCCGGCGTCCAGATCGGTAACCATTTGGGCGCGCGGGTCATAGCCGTTACTTCGGGATCGGCCAATGCGAGTTGGGTGCGAGAGCAGGGTGCCGAGGTGGTGATCGACCGGTCGTCCGAGGACGTCGACGCCCGAATCAGGGAGGCTACGGCGGGCAGCGGAGTAGACGTCGTTCTGGACAGCGTCGGGGAGGCAATGTGGAAGACCGTCATGCGAGCCGCCGGCAATGACGCCCGGATCGTCGTGTACGGCGCCACTACGGGACCGGATGTGAAGCTTCAGCTCGCCCATCTGTTCTGGAAGCAACTCACCGTGACGGGATCGACAATGTCCTCCCGGTCCGAATTCGAGGAAGTCATGAGCTTGATCGCACAGGGTGTACTGAAGCCGGCGATAGATGCCGTGCTGCCGCTGGATGCCGCCAGGCAGGCCCACGAGTCGCTGGAATCCGGCAGCGTGCGTGGAAAGCTGGTGTTGACGCCGTGAAAGGCATCCGAAGACAGTCCCATTTCGGCGCCCTGCTCCTCGCCGTGGTCGTACTTGCCACCGGGTGTGCCGACAATCAGTCCGAGCCGACGGCAGAAATCCCGGCCGACTCGTCGAGCATCAGTACCCGGACCGAGGAGCCGAGCCCGGAGCCTGCTGACTCGCTAGACCCTCTGTTTGGGTTCGATCTGGACGACACGATAGGCAGCACCTCGGAGCAACGCCGACTGGCGCTTCGTCTCAGGAATGATGGCGAGGAAGACGCCCTGGTGTTCGCGGACGGCGGCTCCGGAGAAGTCCTGATCGACTCGGTGCCTGCTGGCACCTGGACACGCGTGGACGTCCTGACCCGCGCATCCAGGATCGTTTTGCGATCCGCCACTCTGACAGGCAGAAACCTGCGCCGCATCGAGATCGATACGGACCTCGACATGCTGAGAGAGGTGATCATCCAGGCAGAACCCGACGCTCCCTGAATGCCGGGTCATGGTTCGGAAGCCCCGAACATGTGGGCCGGAACCCACATACACGGTATGCCCGCCCTCGGCCGGCCACCCGAATACGCCTTGCACGCGTGACAATTCGCCAGTTTTCAGTGATCGAGCACCGAACTTGCACCAACAGCAGGCGTACGCTGGGCCGAAACACGGGTAGGAGGGTTGTATGAAGTTCGCGACGTCCGTTCTGATGATGGCGGCCACCGCCGGCCTCGCCCTGTTGGCGCTAACCACGCGGAAACAGGTCGAACTCGTCGAGACACCGGAGACTGTCGACCACGCGGCTGCCGATGTAGCGGCAGACGCACCGCCGGCCGAAACCGACGCCTGGTTCGTCTAGGGGGCACGAATGCACTCACCAAACGATCGCGTCGTTACGCGTCTTCTCCACGACGCCATCCGGGCAGACGTGCACGCCCGGGTCGACGCCGTGTTGAATCAACTGGATTCCAGGGTAGACTACCTCCGGGAGACCGATGATCTCGAACTCGCGCTTGAAGACGCGCTGGCCGATGTCGCGGACGCAGTAGCCGAGGGTCTCGTCGCCCAGTTGCGCGAGTGCAGACGTTTACGTCACGGAGCCGACTGAACAGCCACCCCCCCCGCCTACACCGGTACCCCACCAGTTCGTACACGGAGTACAGAGCGTAACTATACATAAAATCCATTTGCACCTGCATCGCGATCCGAACGCGAGCGCCGTTGACTGATTGTTGAGTAGCGCGCTATACTATGTATCATGGATATGCGTATGCGCGACCTGGCCATCGAGAGCGGCCTGCCGAAGACCACCATACATCACTACATTCGCGAGGGACTCCTTCCGCCGGCCACTAAATCTTCCCGGAACGCAGCCCTGTACGGTTCCGAGCACCTCGAGCGGCTGCGCCTGATCTCAGAGCTCCGTGACAAGCCCGCGGGGGAGTTGTCGATTCCACAGGTGCGCACGGTGCTCCGCTACATGGCCGACGGCATGTCAGAGGCCTCCGCGGCACGGCTTGCTGTCGCCGGCATCGAACGGGGTCCGGGATCCGGCGCCGGATGGAAGACCCCGGTCGAGCTCGCCCGCTCGGCGGACGTGCCGGCGGAGCTGGTTCGTGCCCTGGATCAGGCGCAACTGATCAGCAAGAGCGGCGCGGGCTCTTACTCCGTCGGCGATTTCCTGCTCGTCCAGGCTTGTGACCCGCTCGTCGGCGAATTGGGTGCCGACCCCGGGGATCTGACGCCGCTCGCCGACCTGATGCGCGAAGTCGGAGAGTACGCTGAGAGTCTGGCCGCCCTCTACGCTACGCAGGCTGAGGCGACCTCCACGAC
>JARFPW010000136.1 GCA_029288095.1 Gemmatimonadota bacterium | reverse complement strand
CGCTCGGCGCCGCGGTGACGCTCGGGCTGGGCTGGATTCTCGGCGACACGGAGTAAAGAAAACGGGGAGGCGGAAAACCGCCTCCCCGTATGGGGCTTACACCGCTCCGCAGGGTGGCCACCCCGTTACTTCGGTTACTTCACCGCCACCTCGTCCGCTCCCGAGAATTCGACCCCATCCGTGGTCATACCGTGGATGACCAGCTCGGTGGTCTCTTCGGTCAGCCCTGCAGACACCAGGTCCTGCGTGTTGAAGTGGAAGAGGGCGTCGAATAGACCGTCCTCGTCGAGATCCGGCCATGCCACCATCAGCTTGCCGTGCGGGTTGCCCGCCACGGGCGCGTCCGGATCCGTGCCATCACCCAGCGTGACCGTCGTCGGATCGATCGTCGTGGCATCGAACCCGTCGCCGGCTCCACTGGCAGCCATCGAGAGGACGGCCACGGCGATTTTGCCCTGGCTCTTCATATTGATGTTCCGCGGGCCCTCACCCTGCGTCAGCTTGAGCATGACTTCGATGAGTTCCTCGTCGGAACATTCGCCGACGAATTCCACCACGTAGCCCTGGGTGTTCTCGGTCTGGTTGAGGTCGTTCCACTTCGCCTCACCACCGAAGCCGCCCGGAGGGGTGACGGTCAGGAAGTGGATGGCGTCCTCGTCCCCGAGCGGGCCGTTGTCATCCGGGACCCCGTCCGCCCAGTCCGCGAAGTCGAAGGGGTCGCCCGACACCCACATCCAGTCCGCGTCCGGCGTCTCTGCCTCCGGATGCTGGAACCCGCCGATCCAATAGCCGTTTCCGAGCGACGGAGCGACGCCGGGGAAGTTCTCGAGGATGAACGTGTTCTCCTCGGCCGACGTGACCGACGCGAGGTCCGCCCGGCAGTCGCCGGAGGTCATGGCCTGAGCCGCGGTGCGCGCGTCCGCCCAGTTGATCCCACCGGCCGAAGCGACGGCGTCGTACAGGTGCCCGCCGATGTCATCCAGGACCGGAACCGCGCTGAACACCGGAGCGGTCACGGCCATCCCGCCGGCAGGGCCAGAACCGGCAGGCCCGGCGCCCGTCGCCAGGGGATCCACGGGCGTGGAGTCACATGCGGCGAGCGCCATCACGCACAGTCCGACTGCACTCAAACGAAGATGCTTCATATCGATTGCCTCGCGATTGAGGGTGTCTCTCGAATGATCGCGACGCACACGAGTGCAACGAGTGTACCGATGTCCGAACCAGTTCGTGCGGCGCTTAACTGGCTTAACACATAGTGGGTTACGAGGTTCACGCAGGATCGTGGAGATTCTGCCGGGCGTCGGATGACGTCCGTTGCGTGTCACCGATACGCAATGTTTGCGCAGCCGGAGGTTGCATGCCGCGGCGCGGGGCGTCGACCAGTCTGACCTAGAGCCGGCCTACCAGTGCCTGGAATCGGGGATGCTCGCGTACCGCGTTCAGGTCCGGGTCCTGCTCGATCCAGTCGCGGTGTCCGAATCCGGCTTCCACGGCCTCCTCCAGGCACTCGATCGCCCGATCCGGCATGTCTTCCAGCGAGTACAGGCAGGCCACGTTGTACTTGACGCCGGCGTCGTGCGGGTCGATGTCGAGCGCCCTCTCGGCCCACCTGATACCGGCCTCCCGGTCGCCGGATCGGCAATGCGACACGGCCCGCATCGTGGCGGCGCGCGGGTCGTCCGGATTCAGTTCCATGTGCTTCTCGGACACCGCCAGGGCATGCCGGTAGCCCGCGGTCGCCTCGGATTCTCGCCCGAGAGCCTCCAGCGCCTGGGCCGCGAAGAAGGCCGCCTGGTAATCCTCGCGTATCTCGGTCGCTTCCTGGAACAGGCGCGCCGCTTCCTCGAGCCGACCTTGCGCAAAGCAGGCGCGCGCGTAGAAGTAGCGTGCCTCGAATTGGGATGGATCCAGTCGGATGGCGGCCTGGAACTCCTCTTCCGCCTCCTCGAATCGCTTCAACTGCAACAGGGCGAACCCCCTGGCGCCGTGGGCCTCGGCGAGGTCGGGATCAAGCTCGAGCGCCCGAGCGCTGGCTTCATCCGCCCGGCCCAGGTCGGCCCCGGTGGACGGATAGTACATGTGCGTGAGCGATATCGAGTCGGCGATGCCGGCCCACGCGAGGGCGAAACCGGGATCCTCGGCTACCGCGCGCTCGAACATCTGGCCCGCGTATTCGAGGCTCTTTCGGCGGCTCTGGCGGAAGAACTGGCGACCCCGCAGATAGAAATCGTAAGCCTGCACATCGTCGGTGGGATTCCTGGCCAGCGCCTGGCGCTCCTCCGGCTTCAGGATACCGCGGAGGGCCTGCACGACGTTCGCGGCGATCTCGTCCTCGATGGCGAAGACGTCCTTCATCTCCCGGTCGTAACGCTCGGACCACAGGTGATATCCGTTGGACACCTGCACGAGCTGCGTGGTGATGCGTAGCCGATCTCCCGACCGCTGAACGCTTCCCTCCAGAACCGCCCCTGCGCCGAGCTTCCGCCCGATCTCGCGGACGTCCCCGGCCTTGCCCTTGTAGGCGAGCGCCGACGTGCGAGCCACGACCTGCAGGCCCTCCATGTGGGCCAGCTGGTTGGTGATTTCCTCGCAGATTCCGTCGCTCAGATACTCGTCCTCGGCGCTGCTGCTCAGGTTCGAGAAGGGGAGAACGACGATGTCCGTGGGTCGGGCCGCCGGGGCCACGATCGGGGTAGCGACTGGCGTTCCGCGACCCGCTGTCCGGCGCCGGCGCTCCGGGTGCCCGAAGTGCCAGGCGGCGCCGGCGACGATGGGAAGGAACAGCACCCACGAGCCGACGACGAGGTCCGTCGCCCCGTTCGAGAGATCGAAGCGCCCGGTGGCCCAGTCCGTGAACTCCAGGAGACCCCATCCGGCGGCGAGGTACACGCCGACGACCTGCGGAACGCGTCGTCTCAGCAGCTCGCTCATGAGATTGGCGGACATCGGCTCCTCCGGCGCACGGCGTCGGGCCGCGGACGCCTGCTTCTCCCCTGTGGATGCGTGTGCATACACGAGAGGAGCAAGAAAGTCACACGGCTTCTACGCCCGCCTCGAGCGCTTCACCCGACGGGGATTCCGAACAGGGCCTTGAACTGCCACGAACGGTTTCGCGCCGCGGAGCCGCTGAACGCGTCGGAGATCCCGACGGAGTACCGGCCGTCCAGGCCGAAGTACTGCCCACCCCCGGTACGAATGACGAACGCGAGGCCCACGGGCTGTCTCTTATACACATCT
>JARFPW010000062.1 GCA_029288095.1 Gemmatimonadota bacterium | reverse complement strand
AGATGTGTATAAGAGACAGCGGCACGTTCGCCGGCTCCTGGGCCGGGGGAGCCGCGGCGCTGGCCCTTCCAGGTCAAACCCTGCGGATCATCTTCTCGGTCGTTCTGCTGTTCATGGGCGTTCGATTCATTCTTCGTGAGCGGGCCGACCGCTGATGCGGGTCTTCAGACCTCCTCGATGTCCGCCGACCATTCTATTGCCACCGCGCCACTCAGCGTGCCGGCCGTCGGGCACTTGCTCTGATGACGGTCCAGCGCGCGGTCGACCGCCTCACGGGCGTCCGCGGGAATCCGGATGGCATAGCGGACATGGATTCTCGTGAGTACCGGCAATCGATCGTGGATCTCGTTGATGCCCTCGACGTCGGCCCGCACGGCGCCGGGTTCCAGCTTCACCTCGCGTGCCTCCAGCACGCCTATCAGTGTTCCGAGCATTCACCCGCCGGTGGCCGCCACGATGTAGTCCACCGGAAGTGGCAGGTCCTTGGCGTCGAGGCGGTAGTGCTCCTTGATAGGTCCGTGGACGCCCATGCTGAACTCGGTGTCGGCTGCGATCCGAGCCTTCCTGTGCAGTCCATCCACGCGGGTGACGTCTCCGCGGGACACGTAGAATGGTTCGCCCATGCTCCCTCCTTGAACCGATCGCTGACTCGACCGTACCGTATGCGATGTGAGCGGATCAACGTACGTTGTGGCGCGGCTCCAAGGCCAACCTGGAGGTGGTGATGGCGGAACGGAAGACACGTTCAGACGATGAATGGCGGGACCGGCTGAGTCCCGAGGCGTATCGGGTGACGCGACAGAAGGGTACGGAGACGCCGTTCAGCGGAGCACTCTGCGGCCTTACTCGACCCGGGGTCTATCGCTGCGTGTGCTGTGGCACCGAGCTGTTCCGCTCGACCGCCAAGTACGACTCAGGATCAGGCTGGCCGAGCTTCTTCGAAGCCACGGGTGATGGTGCGGTCGTGGAGCGCGAGGACCGAAGCCATGGCATGGTGCGGACCGAGGTCACGTGCGCGACCTGCGACGCTCATCTCGGACACGTATTTCCCGACGGACCGCCGCCGACGGGCCTTAGATACTGCATCAACTCGGTAGCGCTCGAACACGAACCAGAGGATTGAGAATATGTCTGCTGACCTGTACTGGTACATGCACATCTTTGGAGTGGGCCTGCTGGTGCTCGCCATCGGAGGCGTATCGCTGCACGCGATGAGCGGTGGCACCAAGCAGAACAGTGGCGGGCGAGCCGTCGCCGCGGCGAGCCACGGTCTCGGCAGCGTGCTGATTCTGGTTGCCGGCTTCGGCATGCTGGCCCGGCTCGACCTTATGGTGAACGGAATGCCTGCCTGGGCAGGGGTCAAGGTGGCCATCTGGCTCGTCATCGGAGGCCTGTTCATGGTCCCATACCGCAAACCGGAACTATCCAAATTCGTGTGGTTCGCCACCGCCGCCCTGATGCTCGCGGCGGGCTTCCTGGCCCACGCCAAGCCCTTCTGATCGAGTCGTGCACCGCGTCGCGGCCCTGTTTCGCTACCCGCTGAAGTCGGCGGCGGGCGAGAATCACCAGGAGCTTCGGTTGGATCAGTTCGGCGTGGAAGGCGACCGCCGATGGATGGTGACCAGTCGGGACGGGGTGCCGATCACGCAGCGGGAGCATCCTGGACTGTCGCTGCTGAAGGCCCGCACGGAGGCGGAATCGCTTATGCTCACCTGGGGTGCCTCCAGCTGCAGAGTCCCGGTGCCCGCGCCCGACTCACCCCGGATTGCCGTAAACATCTGGGGTGACAGCGTCGGCCTGCCGCTGGCCGGGCCAGAATCTTCGCGCTGGCTGTCGGGCAGGCTGGGGCTCGAGGCGCACCTTGCCTTCATGCCGGACGACGTGGAACGGCCGGTCAACCCACGCTACGCGCAGACCGGCGATCGAACCGCCCTCACAGATGGTTACCCCCTGCACCTCATCGGATCCGGGTCGATGAATGACCTCAACGGCCGTCTTGATCAACCTGTCGGCGTGCAACGGTTCCGCCCGAACGTCTATGTCGAGGGCCCCGCTCCGTTTGCCGAGGACGAGTGGTTGGAGATTCGAATCGGGGACTGTGGATTCCGCGTCGTCAAACCCTGCCCGCGGTGCACGGTAACCACGATCGACCCCGCGACCGGTGTACGCGGAAAGGAGCCCCTACAAACTCTCGCCGGGTACAGGAGGATGGACGGGGGCGTGATGTTCGGGCAAAACGTGATTCACGACGGCGGAGGTGAGATCCGCGTCGGCGATCCGGTCGAGGTTCTCAGCCGCAGGGATGCTCAGGCAACATGACAGGACGCAGCATGTAGTTGGCGTCCTCCAGCCGAGCTCCGGTTGCTTCGAAGTACTCGTCCCAGAATCGCTTCACCCTTTGCGCCGCGTCCGTATCGACGCGCGCGCCGATCGCCACCACGCACAAACCGGACAGGTCGGGCAGCGTGCCGGCGGCCTTGCGTCGGCTTACCCAATCTGCCGGAGGCATGGCGCTCAGACCCTCCATATCGATCGTACGATTCGACTGAAGCATGTCGGAGAAGATGTACAACACCGTCTCCCGTCCAGATGCGGCCCGCATGTCGGCGGCGACGTCGTG
This sequence comes from Gemmatimonadota bacterium, assembly GCA_029288095.1. GTDB lineage: Bacteria > Gemmatimonadota > Gemmatimonadetes > Palauibacterales > Palauibacteraceae > JARFPW01. The sequence goes on along the minus strand of JARFPW010000062.1, from coordinate 2,438 downwards.
GAGCGTCGAGAGTATGTCCGTGCCGTTGATATCCTCGCGGCCGACGGAGTCCGTGAATGCGATCAGGTAGTCCTGGGCATCTCGTAGGAAGCGGACCCGTGAAACTGAGTCTCGTGCCATCATCTGGTCCTGGAATTCACGCGCCGGCACGTCCTGCGTCCAGCGAAGCGGTGGCTCTTCGAGCGACAACTGGAGCAGCTGGTGTGCCGCAATCCGGTCTCCATGATCGAGTTTGCGGATGCGTTCGTTCGTCAGCTGTCGGGCGATGTCCAATTGGTGGCCTGAGATGCTCGTCGACCTGTCGTAGGCGAACACGACGAGCTGAGGCGGAGAACGCGTGATCTCCGTGGCCTCATCGCCACCTGCCGCCGTACCTTCGGGCGTGCCGCAGGCGACCAGCAGCGGTAGCCCGACTACCAGGCTGAACAGGAATGCACTGCGTCCGACACGTGCTACCAAGACGTCGCCTCCTCCGTGAACCGAGTCCTCACCCGTTCGTAGCGCTCCGTGAGCCTCTCCCTCTCGGCATCATAATACGTCGGATCCTGGACGCGCATGTCCGGGGTGAGAGTCGCCGATTCGTCGATGTCGAGACTGACCGGTTCCGCGAACGCGGAGATCTCCCGTGGGTCCAACCCGCGGAGGCGACCGTTCTCGGCCCGGTAGGCCACGACCGTGGCTTCCAGCTGGTGCGCGAGGGCCGGCCCCTCCTTGAGGGGTTTCTCAGACAGCATGCCCCTGTACTCTCCCAGCGCCTGGACCATGCGACCCATTCCACCGGCGATTCTTTCCTGCACGGTATCACCGTACTGGACCAGCTCCCGCCGCTGACGCTCCCATGGCAGTTCATTGAACCGGTCTTTTCGCGGATCGCGCATGTGGAAGTAGGCCGCCAGGATGGCCACCAGCACGAGGGTCGTATTCAGCAGGAAGATCGGGAAGCTCAGACCGCTCATGCTTTCCGCATACTCCCGCTGTTCCTTCGCCAAAGCCTCGAGATCATCGGCACGATTAGTCTGCTCGTTTGCCGAGACGAGGTTGCCGTCCACGCGCAGCCAGCTGGCGTCCCGGCGGAGTTCCTCGATCTTCGAGCTATCCTGTACGAATCGATCGGCGGATACCTCCCCCAACGTGACCCGGGCTTCGAACAGGACGCCGAGTACCAGGGCGAGGCCCAGACCGGAGAAGATCATCGGCATCACGAACTCCATCGGAGAGCGTGTACCGAGGGTGTCCCCGGAGCGTTCCGAAGACCGCTGGAACAATAGCGAGCGCAGGGAATGCCCGAAGAAATGCGCCAGGACGACCAGGAACGTGATGACACCGGCGGCCAGAATGGCGGCATCCGGACGCAGGATGAATTGGGACATCACTCGCTGCGCTCCCGCGAACCACCCCTCGCTGGTCTCCGACACGAAACGAATCTGCTGCTCGGTCAGCGGATCCCGCGGCAACAGGGCACCGAATACGGGTGCGTTCGCGAGGAACTCCACGATTCCGAGGAACGTGATTGCCATCGCGTACCAGTGCGACTTGAAGGCGCGGGAGCCGGACCGGGCGACGCCGCCCTTCTTGTTGTTCTCCGGCGACTCCAGCTCGGCTTCGTGACCCGACTGGCGCTGTTCCTCGAGGTGCTGCTCTTCGATCGTCGCTTCGACCTGCGACCGGTTCATCTCCAGCCGGCGCTGCAGCCGGAAGAGCTCCGAGGTCACACGCTCGAATCTGTCCACCTCGAGTGAGACTTCGCCGAGGGATTGCGTTACACGTCCCTCCTGGACGGCAACCTGGTTGTTGAGGCGCTCGCGCTCGCGAGCGCTCCAGTCGGAGAACAATGAGTGGCAGCGCTGTCGCAACTCCTGCTCGGCTTCCGAGCGGCCGGACGCGTCGAGCGCGGGAAGACCCGCATCGGCATCACGTTTCGCCATCTCGAGAGCTGCTTGCCGGAGGCCTCCCACGGAAAGCCCGACGCTCGTTTCGAAGGCTGGCCCCGGCCTCTGCTCGGGTATTCCGCGGACGAGATCCCCGAGATCTGTGTTGGGATTCACGTTCCACATCCGGTCATCAGCGGGGGCGGCGGATCCGAGACCAGGTTCGGCGTCAGGCATTGCAGGTTGATCGGCATCAGGGAACTCGAACGGGACCTCCGGCCCAGGCGGTGCGGTGACTGCTTCGGCGGGTTCGACGATAGCCTCGGGCTCGGCGGGGGTTGGTTCGGCGGCAGCGTCAGGCATCGCGGGCTCGACGGAGGGTTCGCCCTCGGGAGAAGACCAGAATTCGGCATCTTCGGCCGGAGCGGCGGCTCCTTCCAACGGCTGTTCCTTGACACGATCAATCCAGGAAGGCGGGCCGACGTCGGCAGGACCGCCATTGGGGAGGGTCGACTTGGCGGTTGTGGTCTTCGACGGTTTGGAGCGGGGGTTCGTGTTAGCAACAGACTT
>JARFPW010000305.1 GCA_029288095.1 Gemmatimonadota bacterium | reverse complement strand
TCCGATGCGATGCGCTGCACGCCTTCGACATCCACGGTGCTGAGCTCGATCGTATCGGGAATGCGCGTATACACGACCTCGTCGAGGTCGGCGAACGCTTCTTGGAACGCCAGGCGGTACTCGTCGCGTCCAACGACGAACGCGCCTGTCCCGGCCGTCGCCTGCACGCCCGCTTCCCAGTGGCGGGCGATCGCGTCGAGATCGCGAGCGCGGATCGCGTCGTTCTGGGCTTCCCGGGCCTCCCGGATGTCCTCTTCCTCAGAGGCCGCCGTCACGGGCTGTTGGGAAAGCGTGATCCCGCACCCGGCAACCGACGTGACGAGCATTGCCAGGAGCGGCAGGCGAAGCGGCCCGCCCACGTTCATGCAGCCGCTCCTTCGTCGTCTTCTTCGTCGATCGAGGGCAGTTGGGGCGTTTCGATTGGATCGTCCGCCTCGTCGGCGGCCACGACGCGGATCCGGACCTCGTCTCCGGGCTCAAGCAATCGGGCGACGTCGCCCCAGTGGACGTGGGTCAGGTCCGTGGGCACGTCAGGGTCTTCGCTGATCGGACCGTTCACCCGATATCCGTTGACCGACAGGGTCGTGTGCGGACCGGGTTGGCCGCGGGGGGAAGCCAGGACTTCGGGCCTTAGCTCGACCCAGCTGAGGATGACGCTGATCACGCCGGTCGGATCGAGGCCCGCGCGGCAGTAAGGCTCGTCGTTTACTTGCACATCGAAGCGAATCATCAGCCGTAACTCCCCGGTAACAGGATGTTGATGGCCAGCGTCCAGACCGGATCGAACACGAAGTCGAACGCATACCAGGCAAGCAGGATGCCCATCCAGGCCAGCCCCGTGTGACCCCAGATGAACTCCTGGTACTTCGCCGTGTGCTCGTCGTTGAGCAGGAGCGGCACCGCTCCGCTTCCGTCGAGCGGCGGAAACGGCAGCAGGTTGAATACGGCGAGCAGCAGGTTGAGAGAGAACATCGCGCTGAGGAAGAAGCCGACCGCGTCCCACAGGCCCGGAGTTGTCGGATCAACCAGGTGCGCGAACGCCACGCGCTCCGGTCCCACGAACACCCCGGCCGACAACAGGGCGATGATCGCGAGGCCGGATATCACGCACAGCAGCATGTTGGAAGCGGGGCCCGCGAGCGCCATCCAGGCCGCACGCTTCGGGTACCGGATCGCCCAGTGCGGATCGTACGGAGCGCTCGCGAATCCGAACGGCCAGCCGATCGTCACCACCGACAGCAGGGGCAACAGCACCATGCCGAACGGCTCGCGACGGATGTGCGGGCGGGGATCCAGGGTCACCTGCCCCCCGTGATACGCCGTCGGATCGCCCAGCCGCAGCGCCGCCCAGGCGTGTGCAGCTTCGTGGAGCGTGACGGCGAACAGGAAGACCACATAGAACATCAGGCCTTCGACGATGTTTACGTTCACGAGATCACGTTATCGATCGACCAGCGTCATCTGGTCGTCAGCCGCCGACGGCACTTCGTGGTGTGCGCGGCAGCGTGCCTCGTACGACTCCGCGCCACCGACCTGGATGGTCGGGCCTTCGGCCGGAGCGGGTTTCCCGTCGATCAGCCGTTGGTTCCGCGATGCGAGGTCACCGCACACGACACAGATCGCGTGCAGCTTGTCGATGCGCTCCGCGATCGCCAGGAGCGGACCGATCGGCCCGAACGGCAGGCCGCGGAAGTCCATGTCCGTGCCCGAGACGATCACGCGTACGCCGTTGTCGGCAAGGTCGTTGACGATGTCGACGACGGTTTCGTCCAGGAACTGGACCTCGTCGATCGCCACGACTTCCGCGTCGGGGTCCAACCCCTCGGCCACCTGCCGAGCCTCATTGATCGCAACGGCTTCGATGTGGCGTCCGTCGTGGGAACTGATCGCCATGATACCGCTGTAGCGATCATCGAGATGGGACTTGAACACCTGGACTTTCCGGCGGGCGATCAGGGCACGGCGCACGCGACGCAGCAGCTCCTCCGACTTACCGCTGAACATCACTCCGGTGATGACTTCGATCGAGCCTTCGCGTCCGTCCCGCGCCACCGGCGGTCAGTCGTTGCCGACGCTGTCGGCCAGGACGGCTCGCAGATCGTCGTCACTCATCTCGATGAGCGCGCGTTCCGCTTCCGCGACGCTGCCGCTGTCGTGCTCCACGTAGCGGGCCCGGTTCATCGGAGAGTCGAGACAGAGGAAAAAAATGCGGGACACCTTGGGGCTGCCGGGCTGACCGCCCGACACATAGGCCTCCCAGTTCGCCATGTCGTCGTCCATGAACCTCCGCGCCACGCTTCCTCCTAGACCCTGACCGACGTCGCGAGCAACTCGCGCAAGTCGTCTTCGGTGAGCTGCTCGGCGGCCTCGTCGGGCACCTTCGAGAATCCCGGTGGCACCAACGTGTAGCGCTGGTCGACGCTCGGATGCCTGGGGTCGCGGAACAGAACCATCAGCCGGGGTGACTGCGGGTTCGTACCTGAATGAAGCGACAGCTCAGCCTCCCAGTTCGCCCCGGAGGCGCTCGAAAACTGGACTTTCTTGC
>JARFPW010000034.1 GCA_029288095.1 Gemmatimonadota bacterium | reverse complement strand
GGCCAGAAGCGTGGACACAGTCTGCTTGAGAGCATGCCGGGGCACGATACAGTCGACCATTCCATGCTCTTCGAGGAATTCGGCCGTCTGGAATCCGTCAGGGAGATCCTGGCGAATGGTCTCCTTGATCACTCTCGGGCCGGCGAAGCCGATGAGTGCTCCCGGTTCGGCGAGATTCACGTCACCCAGCATCGCGTAGCTGGCGGTGACACCTCCGGTCGTCGGGTGGGTCAGTATGCTTATGTACGGAAGGCCCGCCGCCGCGAGTCGATGGAGGCCCGCCGACGACTTCGCCAACTGCATCAGGGAGAAAATTCCCTCCTGCATGCGTGCTCCGCCACTCGCCGATACGATCAGCGCCGGCGCGGACCGTTCGACGGCAGCGTCGAGCAGTCTGGCGATCTTCTCGCCGACTACGGAGCCCATGGATCCACCGATGAACCCGAAGTCCATGATCCCTCCGCATACGAGCCGGCCATCGATGTGGCCGGCGCCGGCCAGCAGCGCGTCGTGGGAACCGACTCGGTCCTCTGCCGCCAGAATTCGGTCCGGATACGGCTTCGAGTCAACGAACCCCAGCGGATCCGCCGATCGCAGGCCCTCACCGAATTCCTCTTCGAAACCGTCGTCGAACAGCAGGCGGAGATACTCCAGCGCACCGATACGGAAGTGATGACCGCACTCCGGGCACACCCGGTTGTTATCCTCGAGCCGACGCACGTAGAGGGCGGCTCCACAGCCGTCGCACTTTTCCCAAACGTCCGCTGCCAGTTCGCGCTTCTGGGCTACCAGCGGCTGCTTTTCTTTTCGAAACCAGGTCATCAGGGCTCCGTGGGAGGGACACCTGCGCTACGGGAACCGGCGCGGAACTACCTCGCCGGGAAGCGCCCAATATAGTCCACATCCGAGTGTCCGTCGAACGAACTGCTCTGGAACCAGGGACGCGTCAGGGCTCAGCAGCAACCCGGGCTGCGAGACCGACGCCGACGAACGTCATCAGCAGAAAACTGCCGCCGTAGCTGAGAAACGGCAGCGGCAGACCCGTGACCGGCATCAAACCGACGGTCATTCCCACATTGATCAGCAAATGGGCGAACCAGACCGCGAATACGCAGAAGACGGCGATGCCCCCGAACTCGTTTGACGAAGCCGAGGCGGCTTCGATCAATCGTCGCAGCAGCCAGGCATAGAGTGCGAGCATGACGAACACTCCGAGGAATCCCAGCTCCTCACCGACTACGGAAAAGATGAAGTCAGTGTGCTGCTCCGGAAGGAAGGACAGTCGCTTCTGCGGGCCTTCGCCGAAACCCTGGCCGAACAACCCTCCCGAGCCGATCGCCACCTGCGACTGGATCAGATGCCAGCCGGCACCCCTCGGGTCGCGACCCGGATCGAGAAACACCAGCAAGCGATTCTGCTGATACGGAGCGAGTTGGCCCCACAACGGAGTTGCCAGGGCGCCCGCCGCGAGATTCGCAAACGTTACGGCGATCCCCTCAAGCAGATACGGTCGTCGGATGTACATGAGCACCACGACGAGAACGAACCACACCCCCCAGACGGTCGGCGAGAAGCCGAGCAGCAAGCTGACGCCGGGGCTGACGAGCATGAACACGGTGAACAGCGGCACCCTCGCCCAGAACAGGGCAGCCACCAGGATGACACCAAATGTGATCGCACTCCCGAGGTCGGGCTGCAGCAGCACCAGACCGAACGGTACGACCGTCAGCAGTAACGGCCGCCAGAGCCGGCTGAGAAGTGTCTCTGGTTCCGGCCGGCCGCTGAGAACACGGGCGAGCATCAGGAGCGTCCCGAGTTTTGCTACTTCCGCCGGCTGCAGCGAGAAGCTCCCGTAGCGCAACCAGCTGTTCGTCCCGGGACCCGACCCCACCACCAATACGAGAATCAGAAGCCCGATGGACACGGCATAGACCACAGAGCTGCCGCCCTCGATCCACCGCAGCGGGACACGGGTAACTAAGAGGAAGACGACCGCCGCGATGGCAAGCCAGAGCGCTTGTCGCTTCCAGATCCCCGTGACGACCGACGGTACGTCGAGCTGACCCGCCGACCAGATCATGGCCACTCCGATGAGCGACAGCAGAAAGGCAACGCCGACGAGGGCGGGGTCTCCGAGCCAGAGCCAACGCCTGCTCCTCACTCCGCCACCCCGGGGACGAGAATCGACTGCCGGGGAACCGGAATGCCCGTAGGGACGACGCCCTCCGCGCGCAGGTATTCTTCCACAAGGCGAGTTGCCAGAGGGACGGCCAGCGAAGTCGTGTTGTCCGGATGGCCGTTCTCCACGATCGCGGCTATGACGATCCGGGGGTCATCGACCGGGCCGAAGCCGACGAATAGGGAGTGCGGCTCGCCGTGCGGGTTCTGGGCCGTGCCCGTCTTGCCCGCGATTACATAGCCGTCAGGCCGGTAGGGGAACGCCGTGCCCCCGGGTTCGTTGACCACCCGGGTCATGGCTTCGATCAGTTGGCCGCGATGCGTCTCCGAGAGGTCCAGGCTCCACGTCGCACGACGGGCGTCCAGCACTTCGCTGCGGCGCAGATGAGGTACGGCGGGCGCGCCTCCCAGGGCGAGCGCCGCGTAGAACTGGGCCATACCGAACAACGACTGAGTGGTCTCTCCCTGACCTATGGCCAAGTTCAGCGTGACCGACTCAGTCCATCCCCGGGGTCCGAAGCGATCATCGTACCACTCGCGCCGAGGCGGCACCTGGCCGCGCACCTCTGAGGGCAGATCGAGACCGGTTCGCGTGTTGAATCCGAGGGCGTCTGCTCCGGCGAGCAATCGATCCAATCCGAGTCGAAGACCGAGCTGGTAGAAGAAGACGTTGCAGCTCTCCTTGATCGCCTCGGCGAGGTCGAGATTCCCATGGCCCACGTGCTTCCAGCACCTGAAAGCCCTGGTCCCGTACTGAAAGCTGCCGCCGCAGCTCGATGGCATGTGTGTGTCGATGGTCACGAGCCCCTGACGCATGGCCAGCGCCGCCACCACGAGCTTCCACGTGGAGCCCGGTGGATAGAGGGCGCCCGTAGCCCGGTTCAACAGGGGCTGATTCGGGTCGTCTCGCAGGAGCGCCCAGTCCTCGGTCGAAATGCCGCCGATGAACTTGTTCGGGTCGTACGTCGGGTGGCTGTAAACGAGGAGCACTTCTCCGTTCCGCGGATCGAAGGCCACCACGGCACCCTTCAGCGTGTCGGGGAACAGAGAATCTGCCAGGGTCTGAAGATCGAGATCGAGTGATAGTTCGAGGTCCTCGCCGGGCACCGACGGGATCGACGGGCGGGGGCCAAACTCGCTGACGATCGAACCCCGAGCATTGACTTCCACGAAATGGACCCCGGGTGTGCCGCCGACATCGGCCTCGTACTGACGCTCGAGCCCGCCCTTGCCGACCGACCTCCCGGGCTCGTACCCCTCGTACTCGGGGAGAGTCAGCTCCGCCTCGCTGATCTCGCCGACGTAACCGATCACATGGGCGACGGAACGTCCCGGCGGATACCTGCGCCTCGGGTGCATCTCGATGACCGCGGTGCGAAACTCGGGACGGCGCTGTTCGATGGCTGCCACCTGCTCAGGCTTCAGATCATCGCGAACGATCACCGAAGACGTCGGCCGCTGACGGAACTGCTCGACCAGTTCATCGATCTGTTTGCTGGTCAGTCCCACATGTGGAGCGAGACGCTCCAACGTCGCACGCACCGTGTCCACTGGGCCGGGCAATACAGATAGCGAAAAGCCGGGAACGTTTTCCGCTACCAGTCGCCCCCGGCGATCGACGATGGATCCCCGGGCCGGCGGAATGGTCAGGGCCCGAAGCCGGTTTTCCTCTGAACGCAACCGATATTCGGTGCGGCCGATCACCTGCAGCCGAAAGAAGCTGATCAGCAGTATTCCCAGCGCCAGCCACAACATGGCGGTCGCACCTCGAGCTCGGACGCCCCGTATCCGAACCGCGGCGTCGCGGGACCCTACGGTCTCGTGAGAGGCGCCAGACGTCCGGGAGTTCATCGCCCCTCGCATGAAACGCGCTACCGGAGTGCCGACGCGGTGAGCGAATCCACGACCACGCAGACAGCCGTGGTGCTCGCTGCCGTGAGGAGAGCCGAGCCGATAGCCGCCGGTATGCCCGGGTCCCCGGTACCCACGAACGCGAGGGTCGCATCAGTCAGCCACGTACCCAGGAACAGGTAGATCGCGACGAAGAACCTGGCATCGGCGAACAACAAGTCACGGGAGCGGGCCGCTATGAAAGCGATCGTCAGCAGAACGAGACCATAGATGCCGAGGTTTTCCAGCGCCATCGCCGCATCCAGAACGCCGAGCGTGAATCCGAGCGCGGCTGCATGGCCGGCCCGCAGGCGCAAGGCAGCCAGCAACAGGCCGCCAACCAGGAGATCCGGAGCGAAACTGAAATCCATCAGCCGCGGACGCAGCAGAAAGTGCAGTAGGAGCAGGGCCGAAATGGCCAGCGTCGACATGAGCCTGTCGGCCCGCTGGAGATCCCCGACGCCCGTCAAGGTGACGCTTCTGGAGGCGGAAGTGAGTCGGTAGCGCTACCGGGAAGCCATCCAAGGACTACGCTTTCCTGTCCTGGGCGAACCGCGGGTTCGACCAGGTAGGAATGCGTCCAACCAAGCTGCGCTTCATGCTCGGCGAGTACTCGGCCGACGGGGAGGCCCCTGGGATAGACACCTCCCACACCTGACGTCACGACTTCCGCTCCGCCGGGTACGGCTGTCTGGAACGGAACGCCCTCCATGAGCATCAGTTGCTCGCCATCGGCCGTGACGAAGGGCCTGATGATCCCCGTCGCCAAGCCGTCCAGCGTCACGACCGCCGCCCTGAAATCAGGGTGTGTCCAGTAGTCTCCGGTGCCGGTGGATCCCGCTGTCGAACGCACTACGCCAAGAAGCCCGGCGGGCGTCGCGATCGCCAGTGGCGTGATGAAATCCCGAACTGAACGGGTGTTCAGGATGAAACGACTGGATTCGCCTCCATGCGGTCTCCCCGGCAGCAGTTCGGCCACGAAGTACGTGCCGAACTCTCGAGGCGGGAGGTCCAGCATCGAGCGCAGTCTCCGGTTCTCCAATTCCAGGTCGTTGGAGGTCTGAGCCCTGACCGCAAGCGAGTCCCGTTCCCGACCCAACTGATCGACCCGTGATACGAGCCCGGCGCGAGCCCGGAATACTTCATGAGTGGCCAGAAAGGGCCGGAGCACGGTCGAGCGGAGGACGCGCGTAGCCGTCAGCGTGGGTCCGGGGCCCAGCCCCGCAAGAACGAAGGCGCATGCGGCAAATACCACGGCTACGACCAGGTCACTGCGCTGGCCCTGGGGCCCGCCGATGGTCGTATAGCGCACGCGTCTACGTCCTCAGCACGCTCCGGAAGCGTGGCAGATCATCGAGGATTCGTCCGGCGCCCCGCACGACGCAGGTGAGGGGTTCCTCGTCGACGTGAATCGGCAAACCCGTTTCCTCGCGCAGTAGCATGTCCAATCCCCGAATCAACGAGCCGCCTCCCGTCATGACGATGCCGCGATCGACGATGTCTGCGGCCAACTCCGGCGGCGTGATTTCGAGGGCCCGCCGGACCGCGCCGACGATCTGATGAATAGGTTCGAGCATACACTCCCGAACTTCCGCCGAGTTGACGCGGACAGTCTTGGGGATGCCGGATACCAGGTCACGGCCCTTGACCGACATGTCCCGTTCGTCCTCCGTCGGAAAGGCCGATCCGATCTGGATCTTGATCGCCTCTGCCGTCGGCTCCCCGATCAACAGGTTGTAGTTCTTCCTCAGGAACGAGACGATCGCGCTGTCGAGTTCGTCGCCACCTACCCGGATGGACGTCTCGGCCACCAGCCCGGACAGTGCGATGACCGCGATCTCCGTCGTCCCACCGCCAACGTCGATGACCATGTTACCAGTCGGGGTCTCGACCGGCAGGCCCACCCCGATGGCGGCCGCCATGGGCTCGGAGACCATGTAGACTTCCTTGGCTCCCGCAGCATGAGCGCTCGAGCGGACAGCTCGTCGTTCGAGTTCCGTGATCCCCGAGGGTACTCCGACGACCACGCGCGGACGGACCTTGAAGAATCGACCCGAGGTCACTGATTTGAGGAAATAGCGGAGCATGATCTCCGTAACGTCGACATCCGCGATGACCCCGTCCTTCAGCGGACGTACAGCCTCCACCCCGTGTGGGGTGCGACCCAGCATGCGTTTCGCATCCAGGCCAATACCGACGACCTGCCCCGTGGCCTTGTCGACAGCCACTACAGAGGGATCGTACAGAACGATGCCCTCACCGCTCACATAGACGAGAGTATTAGCCGTGCCAAGATCGACGCCCACGTCGTTTATTGGTAGGAAGCTTGCGTCGAAAAGACGTTTCCACATTCCGCGGTTCCGTTGTTATCGCCGGGATCGAGAGGACCGTCGGCGGGCTAATCCTCGGGTACCAGCCCTGCCGAGACGTCGGGTATCGCTGAAATGCTCCGCAAGCTCCGGGCCGCCGGCCCGCGGAATCTAAATCGCGCTACGAACTGGCGAAAGCGGACGGTGGACACTGGGTTACGTCGTCGCTACAGCACCTCGCCGAGCGGAACGCTGGCGAGACCAAATGCGTCACCGACCGCAGCATAGGTCAGCTTTCCGCCGACGGCGTTCAGGCCCAGGGCCAGCGACGGATCGGCGCGGCACGCATCCTCCCATCCGGCGTTGGCCAACTGCAAGGCGTATGGGAAGGTAGCATTCGTGAGCGCCAGCGTGGACGTCCGGGGAACCGCACCCGGCATGTTGGCCACGCAATAGTGAATTACGCCCTCCACGATGTAGGTCGGATCCGCGTGCGTGGTAGGCTTGACGGTTTCCACACATCCACCCTGGTCCACGGCGACATCCACGAGCACAGATCCATTCTTCATCAGCCTCAGATCGTCGCGCAGCACCAGGCTCGGAGCCTTGGCACCGGGAAGTAATACCGCACCAATCAGCAGATCCGCCCGGCTGATCTGTTCCAGAATGTTGTGCCGGTTGGAGTAGTAGGTGTCCACGTTGGCAGGCATCACGTCGGACAGGTATCGCAATCGATCGAGATCGATATCAAGAATCGTGACGTGGGCACCGAATCCTGCCGCGATCTTGGCCGCGTTCGTGCCGACCACCCCGCCGCCGAGGATCACTACTTCCGCGGGAAGGACCCCCGGGACACCCCCCAGGAGACAGCCGAGTCCCCCGTGGGCCTTCTCCAGGTAGCGTGCTCCCTCCTGGACGGCCATCCGACCAGCGACCTCGGACATCGGCGTGAGAAGCGGTAATTCACCGGTGGCCAGCTGAACTGTTTCATAGGCGACGGCAACGCAACCACTATCGAGAACCGCATGGGTGAGCGTCTCGTCGGCGGCGAAATGGAAATACGTGAACACGACCTGGCCCTGCCGCATACGCGGATACTCGACCGCGATAGGCTCCTTGACCTTCATGATCATGTCGGCCCGTTCCCAGACCTCCTCGACATCGGAGAGGATTTCGGCGCCGGCTGCCCGGTACATCTCATCGGTGAATCCACTACCGAGACCGCCGCCCTCCTGTACGAGCACTGTGTGACCCCGAAACACCAGGCCTTCTGCGCCCGCCGGCACCAGCGCGATGCGGTTCTCATTCGCTTTGATTTCCATCGGGACGCCAACGATCATGCCACACGCTCCCTTGAAGTCTTGTCCGCGGCCGCCCGGATTATGCGGGGAAGAGTTCCAGGACCGCCAGCCCATCAGGATGATACAGCGAGGCCGCCTCCGCGGCGTCGGCTTCCGTAACGGCGTCGATCCTCGCCATGACCTCGTCGATCGAGCGGTACTCTTCTCCCGCCAGACCCAGCGAGGCGAGCCGATGCATCCGTGACCCCGGCGACTCGAGCGCAAGGACGACCTGACCCTTGAGCTGGGTCCGGGTGGCTTCCAGTTCCTCCCGGGAGAGCCCTTCGGTCGCCAGCCGGTCCAGCTCCGAGTGCAGGGCGTCCGTGGCCTGGTCCGCGGTTTCGGGCCGCGTGCCAATGTACGTTCCCACATGCCCCGCGTTGAGGTAGAACGCACGGAAAGAGAATACGGCGTAGGCAAGGCCCAGCTCCTCCCGGATC
>JARFPW010000323.1 GCA_029288095.1 Gemmatimonadota bacterium | reverse complement strand
GCGTTGGTCTCGCTTACGGTTCAGCCCGCGGCTGGTCAGCAAGCCGCCGTCGTGCCCGACGATCAGACGGCGGTGCTCGAAGCGGCGGACCGAGCGCGCTCGCGTGGAGCCGACGACGCTCCGATTCGAATCGTCGAGATGTCCGATTTCGAATGTCCGTGCTGCGCGCAATGCTACAATGAGAGTTCCCGGGTCGTCGACAGCCTGTACGTGCAGAGCGGCATCGCGCGCTACCTGTGGATCTCGTTTCCCAACAGTAGCCATCCGCGGGCGTGGCCTGCGATCGAGGGAGCATTCTGCGCGGGTGCCGCCGGCAAATTCTGGGAAATGCACGACGTGTTGTTCGAAAGACAGGCCGAGTGGTTGGCCGCCGGCGACCTGAATGCCACGCTGATCGGCTACGCGATCGGCATAGGTGTCGAGGAATCGAGCTTTGGGGACTGTCTCCGCAACGACGTCACGGCGCCGCTTCAGGTCTCCGACTACGACGCGGCTTTGCGTTCAGGGATCACCAGCACCCCGTTCTTCGTGGTGGGCGACAGCATCGCGATCCGCGGAGCCGTTTCCGCCGAGCGCTTCCGCGCTGCGGTGGACAGTCTGTTGACGGCTCGAGGGCTACCTACTCCCTAGTCTTCCTCGTCAGGAGGCCCGCTCGAATACGCGGCGCATCTCCTCGATGGCACGCGCTGCCGTCCTGGCTCCGGAGACAAACACGCGGCCGAGTTCACGTTCGTCGGTCCCGGCAAGGGGTATCTCGAAGCTGAAATGCACCGAAACGCCGGCAGGACGCACGCTGGCCGCCTCGTCCGCCCACCCGTCCTCCGAAGCGTCGAGAGCTCCTTCGATGTGCACTTCTACGGTGCTGGCTTCGCCGCCGGTCTGCTGCGCCATTCGAGCCAGTTCCCTGGCCAGGCGCTCGTTCTCCCCGGCGTCAGCCGTTCGGCGATCCAGCCACAGGGCGGGTGGTGCCACATCTGCACTGAGGTAGCCGAGCATGACATCGGGATGGAAGTCCACGAGCGACCCGGCCGCCGGTTCGGAAGTCTTGGGGAACAGCTCGTCCAGGTCGGGAATCCGGTCACCGGTCAGATAAGAAGCCAATCCTTCGGGACCGATGCCTGCTCCGGCAAGCGCGACTTCATCCAGGGTGAGTTCGAGGAGCGCTGACGGCGCATGCAGCGCATCGATGGCGCCGGACTCCATGATGTCGAGCTCGGACTGGTCGTAGGCGAGGCATCGAAAGAACCATGACACAGGCTCCTGGCGACCCTCAAACAGGTCCCGGACACCAAGACCTTGCTGGCGCAGGGCGCCGAGGAGCGCCGCGCCGATCTGGTGGCGGCTCAGTTGCGGCATGTGAGGTTCATCGCGGAATCATCACATGCGCCCAGGGCGTCCCCGGCAACATCAGCCACGGGCTGTCTCCGTCGGGCCGAGTCGGAAGGCCCGTGTGTCTGGTCTCTGCATACGGGACGTAGACGACTGCCAGCCTCCGGGCTCCGGCCGGCGGGCCGGTTGCCGGATCTACGTCGGCGGTCGCGGTCAGTGACCACAACGCAGCCGCCGGGGCCTGGATACGGCCTTCCTCGAGGGCCGCAAACCTGGCGGCTAGAATCGCCGCCCGACTTTCGCCCGCCGCGCTGAGTCGCCGGCCGATCTTCATGTACGGGTCCAGGCTCGCGTGGTAGCAGGCTACGTGAAACCCGTCCCGGTCGGGGTCGTCGGCCAGGCAGATGACGTCGTTTGAACCGTCCTTCAGCAGAGTCAGCACATCGTCGGCTCGAGCCTGCCCGCCATATCCGAGGACGGTGGCTTCGGCCCGAAGAGTGGCGGGCGCCGCCAGCAACGCTCGGTCGATCTGATCCGCAGCGCTTGCCTGCCCAACCGCGGATTCGACGCCCGCTATAGCAGCAAGCAAACTGACGATTCGAACCACACGTGACACTTGCATAGGGACCTTTCAGGGTGCGCGGCGATTGCCCGCCGCAGGACCTGGACGAGCACTCGGATATCGTCGCTGAGGGTGGACCTATCGGAATGCCTCTCCCGGCGGTACCGTGGGCGGCATGCGGCTCGCGTCAAGCTACCGACGCCTCCGGCCGTGTCAAGAAAATCAACGATAATCGCCGGACAATTGTAGAGAGGACACCATGCGGATCGTGGTTCCCAGGGAGACCGCGCCGGACGAGCGGCGCGTGGCCATGGCTCCCGGTATCGTTAAGCGCCTCGTTGCGGGCGGCGCCAGCGTGGCGGTCGAGAGCAGCGCCGGGCTGGGCGCTTCGTTTACCGACGACGAGTACCGCGAAGCGGGGGCGGATATCGTCGCGGACTCGTCAGATCTGTTTCGGTCCGCCGACGTTGTGGGCAAGATCAATATGCCAGGCGTGCGCGACGACGGGTTTGACGAAATCGCCGCCATGCCATCGGGCGCCGTGTGCATCGGCATGCTCCAGCCCTACGGAAATGCCCCGGCACTCACCCGACTCGCTGAGCAGGGGGTGACCGCCGTCGCCCTGGAACTGGTTCCCCGGACCACCAAGGCACAGCGCATGGACGCGCTGTCCGCGTTCAGTACGATCGCCGGGTACGCGGGCGTAATCCGAGGTGCCGACGAACTGGGCAAGTTCTTCCCGATGTTGACGACGGCCGCGGGTACGATTGCACCGTCGCGTGTGTTCGTCCTGGGAGCCGGCGTCGCGGGCCTGCAGGCAATTGCGACGGCGCGCCGACTAGGGGCGGTCGTGGAGGCCTTCGATATCCGCCCTGTGGTCAAGGAGCAGGTCGAGTCGCTGGGCGCCCGGTTCGTCGATTGGACCGACTCCGACTCCGAGCGGGAGACCGAAGGCGGCTACGCGAAGGAGACGACGGAAGCCGAGCAGGAGCAGATTCGGCAGCTGCTCTCCGACCGCATTGCGGCTTCGGATCTCGTAATCACCACGGCCCTCGTGCCGGGACGACCGGCTCCGAAGCTGATCACCGAGGACATGGTTCGCGGGATGCGAGCAGGCTCGGTGATCGTCGACTTCGCGGCGGAGGCGGGTGGCAACTGTGAGCTCACGGTTGCCGGTGAGACCGTTCGCGAACACGGCGTCTCCATCATGGGACCGCTGGATCTCGCGGCGGCGCTGCCGGTTCATGGAAGCGAGATGTACGGGCGCATTCTGGCCGCCCTGATAGATCACGCGTCAAACGAGGAGGGAGCGATCGAGGTCGATCTCGACGACCCAATTCTCGACGAGTGTGTCGTTACTCACGGAGGAAAGGTGAGGTTCGAAGCATGAGCGGAACCATCCTTGTCAGCATATACGTGTTTGTCCTGGCCATGTTTACGGGTTTCGAAGTGATCACAAAGGTGCCGCCCACGCTTCATACCCCCTTGATGTCGGGCGCGAACGCGATTTCGGGCATCAGCATCGTGGGAGCCCTCGTCATCGCCGGACTTGGAGAAGGGCTTCTGTTCAGCGTTATCGGCACCGTTGCCGTCGTTGCAGCCACGATCAACGTAGTCGGCGGGTTCATGGTCACCGACCGCATGCTTCGCATGTTCCGTCGTGACGGCGAGGCGAGCTGACCATGGGCACGAATGAACTGATCATCCAGCTGGCGTATCTGCTGTCTGCCATCCTGTTCATCCTCGGTCTCAAGCGACTGAGTTCTCCGGCCACGGCCCGGCGGGGCAACATGCTCGCGGCGATCGCGATGCTGCTCGCTATCGTCGTGACTCTGCTCGACGAGAGCATTCTGACGTTCGAGTGGATCATCGCCGGCATGATCATCGGTGGCCTGATCGGGGCGACGATGGCCCGGCTCGTCAAGATGACCGAAATGCCGCAGATGGTGGCCGTGTTCAACGGCTTCGGCGGCCTCGCCTCGGGACTGGTTGGCGCCGCCGAGTTCCTGCGATTTCAGATCGGCGGGGCTCCCGCGCCGTCGCTGGATGCGGCGATCGCGATCATGGCAGGTACGCTCATCGGCGCGGTCACGTTCTCGGGGAGTCTGATCGCGTTTGGCAAGCTGCAGGGGATAGTCACCGAACAGCCGGTTACATACCCCATGCAACAGGTGGTAAACGGACTGATCTTCGTCGCGATTCTGGCCGCGATGACGTTGCTCGTGGTCGCGCCTGCTTCCGGCCCCGGCTCCGGTGTGGCGCCGGAACTGGTCTACTACGGCCTGTGGGCCGGCGCGCTTGTCCTCGGGATCCTGCTGGTCATCCCGATCGGCGGGGCGGACATGCCGGTCGTCGTGTCGCTTCTCAATTCGTACTCGGGACTCGCCGCGTCTGCGGCCGGGTTCGCACTCAACAACAACGTTTTGATCATCAGCGGCGCCCTGGTCGGCGCTTCGGGCCTGATCCTGACTCGGATCATGTGCAAGGCGATGAACCGATCGCTCGCCAACGTCATCTTCGGGGCGTTTGGACAGGCGCCCGACTCCGATGCCTCTAGTGGCGAGAAGCGGACGAAGGCGGATGTGAATTCCGTCGGGGCCGAGGACGTTGCGATGCTGCTCGCATACGCGACTCGCGTCGTCATCGTTCCGGGCTATGGACTGGCCGTGGCGCAGGCCCAGCACAAGCTCCGGGAACTGGCCGACCAGCTGGAGGCTCGGGGTGTTCAGGTGCGATATGCGATTCATCCGGTGGCGGGCCGCATGCCGGGGCACATGAATGTGCTGCTGGCGGAGGCAAACGTGCCGTATACGCAGCTCTACGAAATCGAAGACGTCAACCCCGATATCCAGGCCGTTGATGCGTGCCTCGTGGTCGGCGCGAACGATACGGTCAATCCCGCGGCGAGGGATGATCCTGCAAGCGTGATCGCGGGCATGCCGATCGTGGAAGTGGACCGGGCGAAGCATTGCGTGGTTCTCAAGCGCAGCCTGAGCCCCGGATTCGCGGGGGTCGACAACGAACTGTTCTATGCCCGCAATTCGATGATGTACTTCGGCGACGCCGCCGACTCGATCGCGAAGATCGTCGAGGAGGTGAAACAGCTCTAGGGGTAGCTCAGCGGCGGCGGGCCAGGCCGAGGGCGAACTTCCCGTTCGGGTCGGTTTCCCACAGGTCGAGGGCGAGCCCGCCCGCCTCTAGCAGCGCTTCGACGGACCGGCGAGTGTACTTGTGGCTGAGTTCGGTCCGGAGGCTCTCGCCCGCGGCGAACTCGACGATCATGTCGAGATCGATGACCGTGACGTGCTGCGGGCGGTTGGCTACCAGATGCATTTCGATCCGCGCCTCGGCTTCATTGTAGAACGCGAGGTGGTCGAAACCTCCGGGATTGAAATCGGCGCCGAGCTCCCGGTTCAGAACGCTCAGCAGGTTCTTGTTGAACGCCTCCGTCACCCCGGCCGCATCGTTGTACGCTCTCTCGAGGACCGCGATGTCCTTGACGAGGTCGAAGCCGATTAGAAACGCGTCGTCGTCATGCATGCGCTCGGCCGGACCTCTAAGGAAGGCCTGCGCACCCTCCACCTCGAAATTGCCGATGGTCGAACCCAGGAAAGCCAGCAGTCGGCGCTTACCGGGAAACGGTAGCGGCTGCGGCTGCTCGAAGTCCGCGATTACGCATTCGACCTCGAGCCGGGGATAGGCCTGTATCAGCGCTGCGGCGGCGGCGCGAGAGGCGGACTCGCTGACATCCAACATGCCATAACCTTCGAGTCGGCCGGCGCGTCGCATCTCGTCCAGCAGGACCCTCGTCTTCGAGGCGCTGCCACTGCCGAACTCGACGAGCGCGGTGGGGCGAACCCGATCGACGATCAAAGGCGCGATCCGACGGAGGATCTCCAGTTCCGTCAGTGTCTGATAGTACTCGGGCTGCTCGGTTATCCTCTCGAACAGGTCGGATCCCGAGGCATCATACAGGTACTTCGGCGGCAGCGTTTTCGGCGTGCTGGCGAGACCCGACCTGGCGTCTTCGGCGAGTTCGAAGGGACTGCCTTCTCCATGTAACAGGTTGCGGACCGTAATCCGCTCGTCGGCGTTCATCGAAGTCGACTCATCGGACATCGCGTGCAATCCTGATTCCGGCGAAGATCTGCCGGCGTATGGGGTAATCCCAGTTTCGAAACGAATTGCGGCTGGCCTCGGGCCGCGTCGCCCAGGAGCTTCCCCGCAGTACGCGATAGTCCGGTCCGAAGAACACTTCGGAGTACTCTCGATACGGAAAGGACTCGAATCCGCTGTATTCCGTGAACTCGGACGCCGTCCATTCCCAGACGTCCCCAAGCAGCTGCTCACAACCGACTGACGAGCGACCCTCAGGAAATGACCCGATGGGCGCAGGTCCGAAGACGAGCTGGTCCAGGTTGGCCCGTCGCGTCCCGTCAGGCTCCTCTCCCCACGGATACGTTCTCGGCGATTCGGAATCGGCGTCCCAGGCGGCGGCCTTCTCCCACTCGCTTTCGGTCGGCAACCGCGCAGAGGCGAACCGGGCGTAAGCCTCGGCCTCGTGACAGGACACGTGGATCACCGGAACCGCCGGGTCGAGAGCTTCGACCCCTAGAGCCGTGCGGCGCTGCCAGCCGTCGGTGCCCCGTTCGCGCGACAGCCGGACCGGATCCACGTCCGAGGGCTCCTGCGCCTCCCAGTACATCGGAGTCGAGACCGCAGCTTCTTCCTTCCAACTCCAGCCGGTCTCCGACCACAGACGGCGGTCCTGGTATCCCCCCGATGCGACGAATTCCACGTACTCCGCGTTCGTGACCGGATACCGGCCGATCTCGAACTCGTCCACATTACGCACGTGCCGGGGTCTCTCGTTGTCATAGGCGAAGCCGATGGACGCAGCTCCCATATGGAACGGGCCGGCAGGCACGCGGATCATCTCGCCCGCAGAGGCACGGCCGCGGGATGGGAGTCCGCGCCGCGACGTCGGCATATATGTCTCCGACGTCATCAGCATGATCGTCTGCAGGACAGTCTCCTGGTGCTGCGCCTCGTGCTCTCTGACCATCTCGTAGGCGAAGCCGTCCCTCAGGAGCGGATTCGCAACATCGAACTCGACGTCCGCGAGTCGCCGCAGCGCCTCCTGCCGTACATCCCGAAGCTGCTCGACGACGCGCTCGGCTGCGGCCAGGTCCAGCCCTCCACGCTCGGATCGGGGGGTACGAAAGGCGTCGTAGACTGCGTCCAGCTCTGATTCGCTGGACACGGACCCCAATCGGCGCACCAGCCACAGCTCCTCGAACGCGCCAATGTGCCCGAGGTCCCAGATGATGGGACTCATCAGCGGGTCGTGCTGGCGTGACAGGGCATCCTCGGACAGGCAGGATATCAACTCGAGTGTCCGGTCACGCACCGACCCCAGGGCGGCCGCGATCTTCTGCCGGTCAGGTTGGTTCATCCCCACGCTTGATTCGAGTGTTCGCCGAGCCGCCCGCGTGGCAAACGTAGCCATGATGGAGCGAGGGAAACAGACGAACCTGTTGATCCGTTCCCGGGACCACCGCAGGTCCGACAACGACGTTGGATCTTTGTGCCCGTGTCCCTAGATTCGTCGAGACGACCTGGTGCGATCCCGAATCTCTGGAAGAGACTCTCATGGCAGCCAATACATCATCGAGCGGCAAGCGCCACGTCAGCGAAGACGAGGCCCGCCGCGTAGCTGAAGACGCTCGGCAACGGAAATGGGACAACGCCACGTTCGTACGTGACCTGTTCCTCGGAGACCTGAAGCTCGACCTGATCCACCCCTATCCAGATCCGGATCAGTTCATCAGTGACGACTGCCGCGCCTTCCTGGCAGAACTCAAGCAGTTCATCGAAACCGAGGTGGATTCAGAGAAGATCGACCGCGAAAGGAAGATTCCGGCGCACGTGATCCAGCGGCTTCGGGACATGCGGGCGTTCGGCTTGAAGATTCCGAAAGAGTACGGCGGCCACGGCTTCGGGCAGGTGGAATACAACCAGGTCATGGCGTTGCTCGGAAGCGTGGACGGCAGTCTCGTCGCTCTGCTCTCGGCCCACCAGTCGATCGGCGTACCCCAGCCGTTGAAGTTGTTCGGGACCGACGAGCAGAAGGAGAAGTACCTTCCGCGGCTCGCGGCCGGTACGATTTCAGCGTTCGCCCTGACGGAAGACGACGTGGGGTCCGACCCTGCCCGGCTCAGCACCACCTGCGTGCTGGACGACGACGGCAGCCACTACATCCTCAACGGAGACAAGCTCTGGACGACCAACGGGTCGCTCGCGGAACTGCTCGTCGTGATGGCCCGGCATCCAGACTCTCGACGTATCTCGGCATTTATCGTCGAGACTGATTCGCCGGGCGTTGAGCTCATCCAACGCAACCACTTCATGGGCATCAACGGCATCGAGAACGCGAACTTCAGGTTCACCAACGTCCGAGTGCCCAAAGAGGACCTGTTGTGGGGCGAGGGTAAGGGTCTGAAGCTGGCTCTGATCACGTTGAACACGGGACGCCTGAGCATCCCTGCTGTCGCGGTCGGCACCGGAAAGGTCGCACTGCGGATCGTGCGGGAGTGGGGCTCGGAACGCGTCCAGTGGGGTCAGCCAGTAGGCCGGCACGAGGCCGTCGCCCAGAAGATCGGGTACATCGCGTCGCACACTCTCGCCCTGGAAGCGGTGGCCGAAACGTCGGCTATCATGGTGGATCGGGGAGGTTTCGATATCCGCCTCGAAGCGGCTCTGGCCAAGCTGTACAACACCGAACACGGCTGGGTGATCTGCGATGAGATGGTCCAGGCACGTGGGGGCCGCGGGTACGAACGAGCGGACTCCTTGAAAGCGCGAGGGGAGGCCCCCATCCCCGCGGAACGAATGCTCAGGGACATGCGGATCAACCGGATCTTCGAGGGCTCCAGCGAGATCATGCGGTTGTTCATCGCTCGGGAGGCGGTCGACAAGCACCTTCAGATCGCGGGCCCGCTCGTCGAGGGCGACCTGGGGCTGGGGGGCAAACTGGCCGTTTTGCCGAAAGCCGCCCTGTTCTATGGTGCCTGGTACCCCAAACTGTGGCTGCCCCGACTGAGCGTGGGCCGCGGATTTGGCCAGCTATCAGGCCACATGCGCTATGTCGAGCGGACGGCGCGAAAGCTGGCCCGGACGTTGTTTCACAAGATGCTGCGACACGGAGCGGGCTTACAGAGGAAGCAGATGCTTCTGTTCCGGGGTGTCGATATCGGTGCGGAACTGTTCGCGATGGCTGCCACGTGTGCGCGCGCCCAGATGCTTGTGCGGACGGGCAGACCCCACGCGCAGGAGGCTGTCGAACTCGCCGACGTCTTCTGTCGAATGGCTCGGCGCCGGGTGTTGCAGTCGTTCCAGATGATGGCGGTCAACGACGACGCGGAGATCTATCAGGCGGCTCGGCGTGTGCTCGACGGCGACCATGTCTGGCTGGAAGAGGGCATGGTGACACAACAACCCGTAGAAGTGCCTGATGACGAATGGGCCAGCCGGACCGCGCAGCACCAGGAGGCTACGGCTCCCGTCGGCACCTGACAGGCTGTTCCGTCGTTCAGCTCTTCATCTTGCGGTACGCCCATAACAGCGCGAGAGCGCCGACTACCGCAGTGGCCATGCTGCCGAAGTTGAAGCCGGTGACACCACCGAATCCGACGAGTGACGCGAGAAAACCGCCAGCCATGGCGCCCGCGATCCCGATGAACATCGTGACGAGCAGGCCCCCGGGGTCCTTGCCCGGCATGATCCACTTGGCCAGTGCACCGGCTGCCAGTCCGAATACGGCCCAGGCTATGATTCCCATGGTTTTTGAACTCCCAGTTCTGAAGTGAGTCTCTCGGTCGCCGTACGCCACCGACCACGTTAAAGGTTCAGGCTTCTGGCGCGACCGCCAGCCGAATAGTCGCCAGAACCCCGGCCGGGTCGTCCGACCGGGTAATCGTTCGACCGACGACCAGGAAATCTGCACCGGCCGCGAGCGCCACCGCGGGAGTTGCGACTCGCTTCTGATCGTCCGCGCTCTCGCCCGCCAACCGGATGCCCGGCGTAA
Source organism: Gemmatimonadota bacterium (assembly GCA_029288095.1). Lineage (GTDB taxonomy): Bacteria > Gemmatimonadota > Gemmatimonadetes > Palauibacterales > Palauibacteraceae > JARFPW01. The sequence continues at coordinate 13,086 of JARFPW010000323.1, read as the reverse complement.
CGACAAGGAACTCGCTGCCGCACGCCACCTTGACCGCGCGGGCCTCGCTAACGCTGCACACGGCGCCATCGATTCCGGATTCCCGGGCCAACCCAGCCAGACGGCCGGCCGTTTCTTCCACGCGCGCCCGGGGACCCATGACTGAGGCGAGAGCCGCATCGTCCAGAGAGGTCAGGACTGTAATCGCCAGCAGGCGCAGGTCGCCTGCACTTCCACTGTTCGACACGGCCGCCGACTCGGCCGCTGCCCGCAGCATGGCCTCGCCACCGGAACCGTGAACGGTCAACAGCCGGACCCCAAGTCTTCCCGCCGCCCGGACCGCGCCGGCCACCGTGTTCGGGATGTCGTGCAGCTTCAAATCGAGAAACACGTGTCGCCCCTCCCCGACGAGGCGTTCGACGACGGAGGGGCCGGCCCGGGTGAACAGCTCTAGACCGACCTTGAACCAGGTGCGCTCGGGCAGCTTCGCCACGAGATCCCATGCGGGCTCGGGATCCGGATAGTCGAGAGCGACGATCACCTCGGGATGGTTAGACATGGCCTGACGTTTCGAGTGCCCCGACCAGGTCTGCCAGGCGCGCTACCCCCTGCTGATCGAGATAGGTCGATATCTCCCGATGTACGTTGATGGCGACGTCGGGATCGACGAACAGCGCCGTGCCGACCTGAACCAGACTGGCGCCGGCGAGTACGTACTGCAAAGCGTCCCGAGCAGTGCGGATACCGCCGATGCCTATGATCGGGATTTCGACGGCCCGCGCAGCCTGCCACGTGAGGTAGACCCCCATGGGAAGGATGGCCGGACCGCTCACGCCACCACTGAGGTTTCCTATTACCGGCCGACGCGCGTCCACATCGATCAACATCCCCGGAAACGTGTTGATCGTGCTCAGGCCGTCCGCTCCCGCGTCTTCACACACCCGCGCGTAGACGGCAATGTCTGGCACGTTCGGGGTGAGCTTGACGATTACCGGGCGATCCGTCGATCCGCGTACGCGCCGCACGAGCTCGCCGAGGGCCTCCGGATCAGTCCCGAACAGCGTACCGCCTTTGACGTTCGGGCAGGACACGTTGATCTCGTAGCCCAGGAAACCCTCCGCGTCGTCCAGGTCCGCGACGACGGTGGCGAAGTCGTCGGCCGTGTGCCCGACAACGTTGACCAGTACGTGCGAACGATCCAGGTTTTCCGCGAGCCACGGCAGCTTCTCCTCACGGAAACGTTCGAGGCCTACATTCTGGAGGCCGATCGCGTTGATCATCCCACCGGGAGTCTCCGCTACTCGATGAGGCGGGTTTCCCGGCCGCGGCTCCACGCTGACCGCCTTAGTGACAATCCCGCCCAGTTCGTCGAGAGGAATCAGGCCGGCATACTCCTGTCCGTATCCGCACGTGCCCGAAGCCAGCAACACAGGACTCTGAAACTCCACGCCCCACAACTGCTGCGTCAATCCGGCCACGCCAGTTCCTCTCGCCGGAATACGGGTCCTTCCGTGCACGACTTGATCCAGTCACCCGTTGAGGACCGCACGACACAGCCCTGGCAGGTGCCGATCCCGCATCCCATGTGTTCCTCCACGGACACCTGCAGGGAAAGCTCGGCTTCCCGGGCCAGTCGCTCGAGCGCCTTCAGCATCGGCGTCGGACCGCATCCGAACAGACAGGACTCGGTGCCTCGTTCGATTCCATCAATGACCCGACCAGCTCGGCCGATCGACCCGTCTTCGGTGTAGAGGTCTGGCCGCACACCGGTCAGCTGTTCGACGAGACGCGGATCGAACACGCGGTCGCCCGTGCGTTCGCCGTACAGAATAGACACGGAGGCACCGTTTCGGATTGCCTCGGGGGCGAGGAAGAGGAATGGAGCGAGCCCGACTCCTCCCGCGACGCAAACGAGCGCGCGGCCCGTCTCCCATTCGAACCCACGGCCCAGCGGACCCAGCAGCAGGACCTCTTCACCGGCTCGCAGAGCGGCCAGCCTGTGGGTACCCGGTCCAAACCGCCTCACCAACAGACCGATCCTGCCGTCCTCACCCCGCCAGCCGATGCTGAACGGACGGGGCAGGAAGGGAGCGTCAAGATCCTGCAGGCCGAAGCCGATCATCACGAACTGGCCTGGCACGGCCGTTTCGGCGATGGGCGGCGCGTCCAGTTCCAGCCAGTAAGTGTCGGAGGCCGCGCGCTCGTTCGAGAGCACGCGGGCCGGCAGCCGACACGGAGCGGACATCAGAATTCCACTCCGTCGTCTTCCTCAGCCTGCTCGGGCTGGTCCTCATCGGCTTCGGCCGGGACGGTATCCTGGGGTTGAACGAGCACGGCGGTCGTGTCGTAGAGCATCCGGATCTCGAGCAGGCGGCGCCGCAGGTCGGACTCGGCCACGACATAGGCCGAATCCGCGGATTCGTGGCGTTCCAGACGTTCGATGCTGATGCGATACGGGTCAGTGTCCGAGAGGCTGCTGAGCATGGCGCGCAACTGATCGTCGGTCTGCCGGCCCGAGTCCGCGATCCAATCGCTCGCCGGCGTATCCGAGTAGAGCAGCGCGCCGTATATGGCCTTGGCCGCCCATGGAGATCCTGGCGCGAGCTCCAGATAACGCAGGTACAACCCTCGCGCCACGCGGGGCACGGCCAGGTCGCCCCCGGCGATCTCGGCCGCCCGGAGGGCCGCTTCTGCCGCCGTAGACCCGCGACCCTCGTAGGCGGACACGAGATTGGAGAACAGGACCACGCGCTCACGGAGCCTCAGCGCGTCGCGCGTTATGGCAGGATCGAGTGTAGTTGCGGCAGACTCGAGATATGTGCGCGTCGCCACGATGTCCGCCGGAGTCGAGGCCCGAAGGATGCGCAGCCGCGCCGCGTAGTAACTCGCCGCGACTCCGTAACGACTCCGCTCCACCGCGACGCGGGCACTGTCATACATGGCGAGCGCGGCCATTGTATCGGAAGCGTGCTCACGTGAACGCCCTCGAAAGTAGTAGAGGGCACCCAGCTTCGTGTCGGGTTGGGCGGGTACTCCGAGTTCGACGACGAGTGCTGAATCGAGAACCAGGGGAGCCCGTCTCGCCAGGGTGTCGACATGGGTGAGGAGGGCTTGACCGAAGTTGGCGAATCGATTCGCTCGGATCAGTTCCGCCGTCAGCCGCACGGAGCTCTCGAATTGTCCGACACTCGACAGCGCGCGCGCCAGATCCAGCCGTGCCGTTTCGGTGAGCTCGCCCTGGACGCCGGTTTGAGCGAGATCTGCGGCGGCATCGGATGCCCGGCCCAGGTCCAGTCGTGCCATGCCTCGATGAAACAGGAACAGCGCCCGATCATCGTCCGCAATGTCGCCGGCCAGGGCCAGGGTGAGAACCGAGTCCGCCTCTGCCTCTGCACCGAGCTGCCTGAGAGCGACCCCCTCCAGGCCGGCGGCCGTCTCGAGGTCGCGAGGGTTGTCCGTTAGTGCGTGCATACCTGCCGCGGTGCGTGCCGCGGCTTCCGGTCGCCCGTTCGCCAGTTCCGATCTGGCCTTCAGCTGGGCTGCCGAGGCCGCGTACTTGCTGTCGGAATGATCCCGGACAATGCGATCCGTCATGGCGATTACCGAATCGAACCGCACACGCGCCGGCGCATCTTCACCGTCCCGCTGCAGACGCAGCGCTTCGCTGTAGGCGAGACGCGCATCGTACATGGCATTGAAGTAGACGCACGAAGTGGCAAGCAGGAAGAGGCAGGCGGCCGGGTGCGAGCGCCTCACTCCGCAGCTCCGAGCGCCGTCAGGCGCGAAGTCTTGTCAGCCAGATAGCCTCGAATGGCCTCCGCGATAGCAGTGGCGATATCGCGCTGGTGACCCGGGTCGCGGAGCCGTCGCTCCTCCTGCGCGTTGGTTATGAATCCCAGCTCGACAAGTACGGTGGGCATATTGGATGTCGCGCGGACAAGTACCCAGTACGGACCGGGGCGTACGCCCCGATCGGGACTATCCACGACGCTCCGCAGCTCGTTCTGAATAAAGCCCCCGAAACGAACGGATTCCCGCAGGTGCGTACCCTGGTCGAGCCCCGCCAGGATGAACTCGAGCTGGTCGATGTTCGGTCGTCCCGACGCGTCGGCTCCGGGCACCGTGTTCTCGCGCATCGCGGCCTGACGTCCCTCCTCGGTCCGCGCCGCACCGAGGTAGTAGGTCGTGAAGCCGCGAGCGGAAGTACCCCCGGCACGCTGTGCATCGACATGGATGGACACAAACAGGTCGCCGTCCCGTTCCACCGCGACGCGCGGCCGATCGTCGAGCTCGATGAATACATCGCCGTCGCGAGTCAGGAAGGGCTGGATGCCCTCCATGGCGGCAAGTTCGTCGCGTATGAGCTTCGACACCGCGAGCGCGATCGGCTTTTCCTGTGCACCCGACCGGGGGCTGCTCGTCCCGGGGTCGCGGCCGCCATGTCCCGGATCGATGACGACGCGCCATGGGCCCGCTCGCCTGGATCGCTGGCCGGCCACTACCGGCGGCAAGTCCGGGCGCAATTCCGCGGAACCATGACGTTGAGCAAAAGCGGCATCACGAAATAGCTCGTCCGGTACGAGGAGCCGCCCGGCCTGCAGGACAGGCAGATTGGCCAGTTGCACGAGCCGTTCGCCGACGCGCACGAACGGAGATCCGGGACGAATTTCCACCGGCGCGCCGCTCGGCGTCATGCCAGTGCCGAATCCCGCTCGATAGCCGGCCTCACTGACTATCGTCGGCGGCAACTCGGTCCACACACGTGTCGGATACTCGGGATTGAGGCCACCTGGCCCGTCAGCGATGGCCGGCGCCATCTGCGTCGACCTCGCGGACCCGGGCATGGCGAGGGCCAGGATCGCCAATATCAGACCGCTGCGCCCTGTGAGGCGCACGTTGTTAATCCCGCTCACGTGAACGAAGCGCACGATCTACCTCCCGCTGCATGTCGCTCTCTTTGAGCGCTCGTCGCTTGTCGTGCAACTTCTTACCCCGAGCGAGCCCGATGGTCACCTTGGCTCGCCCTCGCGTAAAATGAAGGTCCAATGGCACGAGGGTCAGCCCCCGCTCCGCCGTCTTGGCCGCCAAGCGATCAATCTCCCGCCGACTCGCCAGCAGTTTCCGCGGACGGATCGGATCCGGGACGTCCATGGTCGCCGGGCCGTAGGGGCTGATGTGCAGGTTGAACAGCCACAGCTCACCCGCATCGATTCGGGCGAACGCGTCCGTAAAGCTCGCCTGGCCCGCGCGCAGGGATTTCACCTCCGAGCCTACGAGCACCAGGCCGGCCTCGAGTTCTTCCAGTATCTCGAACTCATGCCGTGCCTTGCGGTTGCGAATCACCAACCACCTGACCTCCAGAAGCCGCACTGCGGGATAAGACGGGACGCGGCAAATCTAGACCGGACTCGCTGGGCACGCTACCGACAGTCACGCAGCTCAGGCAGCGTCAAACACCTCGCGTTGACCTCGCATGACGCGCTGGTAGGCGCGCACCTTCGCGACCTCGGCTCCGAGGATGAACAGGATCGCCGTGTAGTAGAAGGAGACGACGACCAGGACCAGTGTAGCGAACGCGGAGAATACGCGGGTGAAGTCGGCGATCTCGGTCAGGTACACGCCCAAACCGTACTTGACGAGTTCGAATCCGACGCTCGCGAACACCGCCGCGACAATCGCCGTTCGCCACCCAAGGCTCGTCGTGGGCACGTACTTGTAGATCAGCAGAAACATCAGAAATATCGCTCCGAACGCGGTCAGATAGCCGAGTACGGTGAGCGCGGGGCCGGGAGGAATGGGCGTCCGGGACAGCACCCGGCGGCTCATCGCCAGGAACGTCGTCGTGATCCCTACGTTGGCCAGCAGCAGTACCGACGCGGCCAGGACCAGCTGCAGGTCCCGGAACTTCGCCGCCAGGACGCCTACCTCATGGCGCAGATCGAAAACGTAGTCGAGCGCTGTCCGCAGAGCGCCGAACAGGCGAGTCGAGAACCAGACGAATAACAGGGCGGATATGGGACTGGCAGACCTGGAAACATCCGCGAGGTCCAGAATGGTAGCCCAGACGTCGCGTCGAACGGATTCCGAAACGGGAAGGAAGCCTGCCAGCCAGTCCAGGGCCACCTCGGGCGGCACGTTGAGGGTGGGCGCCAGTATGGTTCCGGCTGCTGCGACCAGAAGGAGCAGGAAAGGCACGGCCGCCAGCAACAGGCTGAACGTCAGCCCTGACGCGAGGAAGAAGATGTTGTCCGCCCCCGCCTGGTCGTAGACCTCGCGAGCGAACTCGAATGCGCCCCGGGCCCCGCCCTCAAAGCCGGGGACCCGGGCCGGGCGAAGGCTCAGTGTACGTTTCTCCGGTCGACGTCAGCCGGAGTTCTCGTCCGACGCGTCGGCCTCGGCGGCCGCCCGGGCAACCTTCTCCCGGTAGACGTCTTTCGATTCCGAGACCCGGCGTTCCAGGTCCTCGCGCGCCTTTCGAGCCGCATCTCTACCGGCCCTCACAGCCTCTTCCGCCTGCATCCGCCGCTGACGGAGATCCTCGCGCGCCGTATCCACGCGGGTAGTGACTTCTTCGCGCACCTTCTCGTACCCGCGGCCTACGTCCGTCTTGGCCTGACCGAGCCTGTCTTCCGCGTCATCGCGCAGTCGACGCAGACCGTCCCGGAGTTCCGCCTGAGTCTCTTCCCCGGTCTTTGGGGCGTACAGCAATGCGACGATGGCACCCAGGACCGCTCCGCCAAGAAACGCTCCGAGGTTTGAGCCTCGTCGTTCGACCACCACATAGGGCGTCTGATCGTAGTCGGACATGTGTGTTCCGCTGCCTTGAATGGGGATCCGCTGAACACAGCCAATCTAGCGGATCCCCGGGAGGGCTTCAAACGAGCCGTTGCTTAGTCGATCCGTTCTACCACGCGCGCGTAAGCGTCCGCGTCCCACATCGGGCGTTCATCCGCGTTCGCAACTTCCAGACCCAGGTAGAAGATCAGGCGGCCGATTCGAGCCATTTTGTCGAAGCCGATCTTATCGACCTCGTCCGACTCCTGATGATAGTCCTCGTGCGTACCGTTGAAGAAGAACAGAATCGGCACACCCTTGCGGGCAAAGTTGTAATGATCGGAGCGTGAGTAGAAGCTCTCCTCCGGCCACAGGTCGTCGATCACCGTCATATCGAGCTCAGGGTGAGCCGCCGCGATCGATTCGACGAGCGGACCCAGTGTTGATTCCTCTTTTCCGATCGCCACAATCGTGTCCTGCCAGTTCCGGCCGATCATGTCGAGGTTTACGTTGGCGACCGTCTGCTCCAACGGCACGAGGGGGTTCTCGGAATACCATTGCGAACCAAGCAGGCCCCGCTCTTCACCGCTCACGGTCATGAACACCAGAGACCGCCGCGGCCGGTTCTCCAGAGCCGCGAACGCCTGGGCGAGTTCGATGATCGTAACGGTACCCGACCCATCGTCGTCAGCACCGTTATTGATCGAGTCGCCCGACACGCCGGAGCTGACGCCAATGTGGTCCATGTGAGCCGTGAAGACGACGTACTCCTCGCGCAGTTCGGGATCCGAGCCCTCCAGGATGCCTATCGTATTCGGGGCGGTCTCCTTGCTCACGATTGCTTCGGTGTGCAGGCGGGCGGACCAGCCGGTCGGGCTCTCCTCCCCGAGAAACACCGCTGCGAGGGACGCGGGCAGGCGGGAGTGCACGAGGTAGACGACCGGAACCGATGACTCGGCCGGCTCGCCCAGACGCATGCGCTCGCCTCCGAGGAACCGACGCAGCCGGTTCATGAAATCGTCGGGCACGTCGAGCGACAACACGAATCCTGCGGCTTCCCCTTCGATCATGTCGGCGAGGCCCCCACCGAAGACCTGCTGCACGTTGGCCATCGTCACGCGCACGGCGACGATCTTGCCGGTCGCGTCGGGCGGATCTTCACCGACCGTGACGAGTTGCAGGTCTCCAGCACCATCTGCGGTCATTCCCTGGTAGGAAGCGAGGTAGTCCTCCCCGAACTCCAGCTGCCAGGAGCCGGTCGGCCCGGTGATTGCCACCACGTGCGCAGATTCCGGTCCGGCGCGCATCGTGGTCAGTGGGTACTCCTGCAACCAGCTGTCACCGTTACCGGGAAGCAATCCGAACGCCGCGAACTGTGAGGCTACATACTCCGCCGTGGCATTCAATTCCGGACTTGGCGTAGCACGACCGCGCATCGAATCGTCCGCGATAATCGCCAGGTGCGTTCTCAACTCGTCGACATCGATCTCCGCGGCAGCCACGTCAGCATCCGTCAGCACCGCCGTTGCTGCCTGTGCCGTGAGGCCGGCGGGACTGGCAAGCACACAGACCAGCACCACCGCCGAGCACCATCCGCCCATCCAACCCTGTCTTCGCATGGCTCAGGCCTTTCATATTCAGGAACATCGCGGGGGGCCCCGAGTGTACGGTGAGCCCGGACCACGGGACAATCTTTCAGGAACGACCGCTACGACTCATGAACACGCGAGCAGGAACATCGGCTGCACCGGATTCCCGCGAACCCTCTCCCGGGAGGCCGGACTTGATGGCGCCTCTTCACGTGTCATCGCTCGGCAGACTCGACTTCGTCGCACGGGGAATCGTCGATGGATTCCTGATTGGTCTGCACCGATCGCCCCATCGCGGGTTTTCCGTCGAGTTCGCCGAGAACCGCCCTTACTACCCGGGGGACGACGTCCGGTTCGTTGACTGGAAGATGTTCGGGCGATCGGACCGGTACTACATAAAGCAGTTCGAGGAGGAAACGAACCTTCGGGCGTATCTTCTGCTCGACACGAGCCAGTCGATGGACTGGGTATCCGACGAGGCCCAGTACCTGAAGAAGCTGGAGTATGCCCGGTTGCTGGCGGCCTCTCTGTCCGTGTTGCTGCTCCGACAGGGGGACGCGGTCGGTCTGTTGGCGTTCGACTCGGAGATCCGTGCACACGTGGCGCCGCGCGGAGTCCTGCGACACTTGAACCGCCTGGTTCGCGAGTTGGAGAAGCTGGGCGGTAAAGGAGGGACGGAAGCCGAAAAAGCTCTCCGCGACGTCTCGATGCGGCTTCGACGCAGGGGGCTCGTGATCTTGATGTCGGATCTGCTGGTTGATCCGGATGCTACTCGCGATGCGCTGCACTACCTGAGCCATCGCGGCCATGAGGTCCTCGTGTTTCACCTGATGGATCCCGCGGAGCGCGACCTGCCGGCGGCCGGGGACGCTGTGTTCTTCGATCCTGAAACCAACGAGGAGTTGCGGACGAGCAGTTCCGCGTTGCGGCGCGAGTACAGTCGGGCGGTGGCCGAATCGGTTTCGGAGTGGCGACGCGTGTGCAGCCGCATGGGAGCGGACTACGAATTGGTGACGACGGATGTCCCCATCGGCCGCGTGCTGCGCCGATACCTGGAGAAGCGCGCCAGGCTCGGATGAACTTCCTGCATCCCTGGGCTCTAGCCCTGGCGGCGCTCGCGGCCGCTCCGATTCTGCTTCATCTGTTGCGGCGTGACGTCGCGCAGCGGATTCCCTTTCCCGCATTGCGATACCTCCGTCGAGCCGAGCGGCGCACGGCCCGATCGATGCGCCTGCGCGATCAATTGCTCCTCGCCACGCGAATCCTGCTCGTAGTGCTTCTCGCCGTCGCCGCCGCGCGGCCTCTCGCAGGAAGGGGAGGCGCGCGGGACCATGAGCCGACGGACGCTCTGTTGATCGTCGACAACTCGGCAAGCATGGGGCGTGTGACAGACGGTCGCACGCTGCTCGATCATCAGCTCGAGGCTGCGCGGACCGCCCTCGAGAACGCCGGTCCCGCCGATCGGTTCTGGGTAGCGCCCCTCGTCGGAACGGTACTCGCCGCAGGCGTATCCGCGGATCAGGCGGTGGCAGCGCTGGGAGCCATCGAGGCCACGGATGCCGGAGGAGATCTCGTCGGCAGACTCGCCGAGCTCACGACGGCGGTGCCCGTGGTGGACGATCGCGTGCGAGAGGCGCACGTCTACTCCGATGGGCAGGCCTCCGCCTTGCAGGGCGAGCCACTCGACCTGTCGGCTTGGGGACCGGTCGTAATCGGCGTAGATACCGGTGGTGAGAGCCCAAACGGGGCGGTGACGGCGCTGCGCCTGGAGCCGGATGGCCCGGTTGTCCCGGGCGAACCGGCTACAGTGGCGGCCCTGATCGGGATCACGGGCGAAGGCGGCGGGACGGATACCGTCGATGTCAGACTCATCGTGGACGGTCAAACGGCCGCGATGTCCCGCGCTGCATGGGGTAGTGAGGCCATCCTCGCGCTACCCGATCTTTCCCCGGGTACCCACTCGATCAGGGTCGAAACGCCTCCGTCCAGTCTGCGATCGGATGACGGACGCCAGCTTGGTCTGGTTACCGCCGACGTTCCGGTGGTTCAGTTCGCCGGTGATCCCGACGGATTCCTCGGAAAGGCCCTTCAGACACTGTGGGCCGAGGGACGGATACGGAACGAATCCGGGGGAGACGTTCCGAGTGTCGAGGTTGTAGAGGGAACGTACCGGCCTTCGGGACCGGGCGAGGCAGCCCTCCTGCTCGTACCTCCCCTGGACATTACTGACCTGCCGGCGTTCCAGCAGGGTCTGTCTGCCGCCGGCGTACCGTGGAGGCTCGCCGTTCAGCCCAGCGCGGGAGCCGTCACTTTGGGTAATCCGCCGCGGATCGGCGGGATCGATCTGGTGCGGGTCTCGATGGCTTATGGCCTGGAGCGACAAACAGCGCCCGTCAGCTCGGTCGATAGCGTACTCCTGCGCACGGCGGACGGCGCTCCCTGGCTCGTCCGGGGTCGGGCCGGCTCCAGGGTCTTCCTCCTGCTGGCTTCTCCCGTCGATCCCGGGGCTACGGATCTGCCGACGGGCGTGGCGATGATCCCCTTCCTCGAGCATCTGCTGCTCTATTGGAGCAGGCCGGGCGAGGAACCGTCGTGGCGGACCGAGGCAGGCGTCTCCCTGGCTCTTCCCGCGCGGGCGGAGGAAGTCGTGTCGCCGTCCGGTGACACCGTACGGGTGGAGGGGGGTGCACCCTGGATGCCCGTCCATGCGGGCGTCTGGACCGTGCGCGTGGCCGATGACGGGATGTCGGCGGACACCCCTGTCGGCGTCAATGTTCCCACGGCGGAGTCGGATCTCCGGCCGGCCTCCACGGCCGAGCTGGAATCGGCTTTCGCAGGGTCCACCGTTCAGACCGTGGGCACATCCGGGGACTGGTCGTCAAGCGTGTTCGCCGCGAGACGCGGGGCTGAAGCCACGCCCTGGCTGCTCCTTGCGATCGTATTGCTGTTCTTCGCGGAGCTGATACTGGCAGCTCCCGAGCGGGCCCTTGGCGGAGTCGGGGCCGGCCGCAGGACCCGGAGATCCTCTGACGGTGAGGTCACCGACGCGGCATGATCCTCGACCGGTTTACCGCTCGATTCCTGGCCGTCGAGTCCGACGCGCTGGTTCCTCCGAGCGGTTCCGTCGCGACGGTCTCCGGACTCCCGGGCGCGGCGCCCGCTCTGCTGGCTGCCGCCCTCCGGCAACAGACGGGCCGGTGCGTCGTTGCGGTCGTGCCGGACCCCTCAGCCGCCGAGGCGATGTTCGCCGACCTCGGGACCGTCGGGATGAGTGTCGGCACAAGGTATCTCCCTCAGCGGGAGACCCTCCCGTTCGAAAACGCAGATCCACACGTTGAAATCTCCAGCCGGCGGGCCGATGCGTTTGCGTCGCTACTGGCCGGCCGGGCCAGCCTGATCGTTACTACCGCCCGCGGGCTGGTCGAGCGCTCCGCGGTGGCGAGCGGCTCCGAATTCGGCATCAAGCTCGCCGTCGGAGACACCGTGAGCCGCGACGGCCTGGCGGAGCGACTCGGACGACTGGGTTTTTCGTCAAGATCCTCCGTACAGGAACTGGGTGACTTCGTCGTGCGAGGCGGAATCGTCGATGTATTTCCGTTCGGGCACGATGATCCGCTGCGCATCGAGTTCTGGGACGACGAAGTCGCGTCGCTCCGTCGGTTTGACCTGCTGACGCAGCGATCGATCGGGCGACTGGATGACCTGGAGATCTTCCCGGTGGCCCTCGATCCGGCGCTGGCCGAGTCGGACGCGGGTTGGGAACGCCGGTGCCTCCTGGAGATACTCCCGGATTCGGCCGTCCTCCTCGAAGCATGCGGCACTGACGTTGCCGGTGCTGGAGCCCGGTTGTGGCATGAGGTGAGCGAGGCGTGGGGGGCCCGCCCCCACGACGGGTCTGCCGCCGAGATCGTTATGGAGCCGGACGCCGCCCTGGCCCGCCTGGAGTCGCTGTCGTGCATCCGGATCACGGAGGCTGGGTCGGTCGGGTCCGGGATGGACTTCAGCCTCGAACCGCATCCACTGATCGAGAGGGACATGCAGCGGCTGGTGGTCGAGCTGACCGAGGCCGTGGAGACGGGTCAGCACGCCACCATAATGTGTGACAACGAAGGACAGCTCGAGCGTCTCGAGGAGATCCTGCGCGATGTTGGCGGCCCCCGCCTCGTTGACCGGGTCGAACTCGCGATCGGTGTGATCAGTGGCGGATTCCGGATCCCGGGTCCCGAACCGCTTCTCCTGCTCACCGACCACGAAATCTTCAAGCGGTCACACCGCCTCCGTCGCCAGCGCAGGCTGCATGGCGTCGCGTCGCTCGAGTCCGTTGCCTCGCTGCGACAGGGAGATTACGTGGTCCACCTGGATCACGGCGTAGGCCGGTACGCCGGACTGGAACGGGTCACGATCGGCGAGGAAACTGTCGAGACGCTGAAGATCGAGTATGCGGAGGGTGAGATCCTCCGTGTCCCCCACTACCGGCTCGACATCATCGAGCGCTGGTCCGGCGTGGGTGACCCGGACGGAGGATCGCCGCCAGCGGTTCACAAGCTCGGCGGTCGGCAGTGGAAGGCGTTGAAGCAGAAGACGGAGGCGGCCATCCGTGCGATGGCCACCGAGTTGCTTGACCTGTACGCGCACCGCGTCGTCCGCGAGGGGCACACCTTCAGTCCCGAGACACGGTGGCAACGCGAACTCGAGTCGGCCTTCCTGTACGAGGATACGCCTGATCAGCGGGCCGCCTGGGAAC
>JARFPW010000306.1 GCA_029288095.1 Gemmatimonadota bacterium | reverse complement strand
TTACATATAGTTAGGGTCATCCGGGCACGCCTGGCCTCGATCGGCACCGGCCTTGCCTTTACGAGGGCCACAAGACAACGGCGTTCCCCTCGGAACCACGGGTTCCGGCAACTCAGGAGCAAGAAGATGAACATCGAGTTTCTAAGACGGCGCTTCGCGAAGGGGCTCATGGTCGCAAGCCTTGCCATGGTCCCGGTGGCCTGCGGTGATGACCCGACCGGCCCCGGCGGTGGTGGGGCCGCGACTTCCGTGTCCCTGTCAATCAGCGTCCCGGCCGCGGCGCCGGCGCCTGCCATCGTACCCGAGTTCCCATTCGACATAGTGTTCAGCGATGGCGCCTCGACGCTGACGCTGACCCGCGTAGCGATGGTGCTTCGCGACGTCGACCTGGAGCAGGAGTTTGGCGAGTGCGACGATCTTCCGGGCCAGAGTGATGACGATGACTGCGAAGAGTTCGAGACGGGTCCGTTCATCATCGAGCTTCCGATGGACGGTGCCGTCGAGACAGTACTGGCGATCAGCGACGTTCCGGCAGCCACGTACGACGAACTCGAGTTCAAGGTGCACAAGCCGGAAGATGACACGGCGGGAGACCTGGATTTTCTGTCGCGCAACCCCGACTTCCGTGACGTGAGCATCCGCGTGGAGGGCGATTTCGACGGACAGGCGTTCGTGTACGAGACTGATTTGAACGCAGAGCAGGAAGTCAGATTGTCTCCGCCGCTGGTGGTCACTGACGGCGCGTCCGTAAACGTCACGTTCAGCGTAGACGTATCGACCTGGTTCCGGGCGTTTGACGGATCGCTGATCGACCCGGCCACCGCCAACAAAGGGCTGATCAACGAGGAAATCGTCGAGGATAACATCGAAGCGTCAATCGATGTCTTCGAGGATGACGATCACGACGGGCACGACGACTCGAGCGACGACTAACCACAACCGGGTTTCGCTACATGAATCGTGTAATCAGTGTGTCGCTCGTTGGGTTGGTGCTCACCGGATGTGGTGGTGGCGGTGCGGTGGGCCCACCCGACGAGACAGGCACGTTATCATCTCTCGAGGTGACGCCAGGTTCAGCCACAATCGCTGAAGGTGGGACCGTCCAGCTCGCGGTCGTTCCTCTCGATGAAACTGGAAACGTCCTATCGGGACTTCAGGCAGCATCGTTCAGTTCGAGCGATCCGCTAGTAGCATCCGTCGATGTCGAAGGTCTCGTCTCGGGCTTGCGGGAGGGCACCGCAACCATTGCCATTAGCCTGAGTGCGGACGGAGTGACGGAAGGTTCGACCGCATCGATCACCGTGACCCGTTCACCAGAACCAGGTGCGAATCTAGTCACCACCGTCGGCGTGACCTTCAGCCCCTCCAGCATCACGATCGCAGAGAGCGACAGCGTCACCTGGAGCTTTGAAGGTGCGGTCCACAACGTCACGTTCAGCGGCGCCACTCCGGCGGGCGGGAACATCCCCGATCAGCCGAACGGTGCCGTCGTTGCTCGCACATTCACGGCCGCTGGTACCTATCCTTACCAGTGTACGATTCATGCCGGGATGACGGGGGATGTGATCGTTACTTCGGCGGCCACACCGGTGTATTCTGCGTTGCAGGTCTCGCCAGCCACTCCATCTCTCGGCGTAGCGGAATCGGTGACCCTCGCGGCTACGCCCCTGGACCAGCATGGCACTGCCATGACAGGTCTCGCAGCACCGACGTGGCAATCCACTGACCCCGGAATCGCTACAGTGGCGCAAACAGGTGTGGTGGAGGGTGTTTCGGCGGGAGCCGTAGCCATCGTAGCGACCCTGACCGCATCGGGAGTTACCAATACTGACACCGCCAGCGTGACGGTTCTGGAGTCGCAGTCCGGATCTGTAACGGTTGCCACCCTGGACCGGATCTTCAACCCGTCAACCGTCGTGATCGAACCCGGCAGCACGATTACGTGGCAGTTCAGTGAATCGATCCACAACGTCACCTTCACCGGGCAGGCTCCATCCGACGGCAACATTCCTGATCAAAGCCCAGGCAACTCGGTCTCCCGGACGTTCACCAACGAAGGTACCTATGACTACACCTGCACATATCACAGCGGCATGGACGGAAGCGTGGTCGTCCAGACCGGCGCACCGCCGCCACCTCCGCCGGGCGCGATCGTCAGCGTCGCGGATCAGGCGTTCAATCCCGATCGCATTGAGATAGCCACCGGAGAAACGGTGACCTGGCAATTCGTGGACGACATGTACAACGTCACGTTCGACGGAGATGAACCTCCGGGCGGGGACATTCCTGATTCCGGCCCCGGCACGTCTGCTTCTCGGACGTTTCCCGTCGCTGGGGACTATGACTATGTAAGCACGCTCCATGATGGAATGCGCGGTCGGGTTCGAGTCCGATGACGATGGTCATGAGAAGATCCCGCAGATACATCATAGTCGTCGGCCTCGTGGCTGCCGCCACCATGGCCTCTCCCGCTCCGGCACAGTCATTGCTCGACCGGTCGCCAAACCTCTGGGGGAACTGGACGGCTCGTCCGGGCACCGTACAGTTCAATTTCATCCACCGATTCACTCGGAGCTCGGCACCGGAACGCAAAATCTCGAACTTCCCCACATTCGCCGTCGGGATTGGCCTCACGCCACGGCTCACCGCGGGATTACACTACGCCTCGAATTCGACGCTGACCCCGCGGTTTCCCAACGAGTGGGAGTTTTTCGGTCGGTACGCGGCTCTCGTCGAGACTGAGGGCGCTCCGCTCGACGTGGGTGGACAGATCGCCTACAACCTCTCTTCCGAGGGTGTCGACGGCGAACTCTCGATAGGGAAGCAACTCGGCCGGCTTCGCCTCATCGCCGTGGGTCGGGTGCTCGCCGACCCGTTCGAGAGCGGCAACCCGCAGTTCGCCGTCGGCGGGGGCGGCACACTCCGGCTCAGTCGCTACTTCGCGCTGGCCGGCGATGCGGTGGCACTCAGGAACCACGATCC
>JARFPW010000290.1 GCA_029288095.1 Gemmatimonadota bacterium | reverse complement strand
GGAGGCACGTGAAGCCCGTCAGAATCCCGCGCGACCAAAGCCGGCCTTCGTGTTCACCTATACCGCCGACGGACAGCTTACGCTCAGACCGGTCATGATCGGCCTGAGTTCCTGGGAATACACGGAAATCGCTGCCGGCCTGGCGGAAGGCGACGAAGTCGTTCAGGTCCCGCTCGCCCTCATTCAGCAGCGCGAGCTACTCGACAGAGTGCGCAGCAGGTCGGCAATACCCGGCGTCAGCCGAGGCTAGGAGACAGGCGAACCAATGCTATTTGCGGAAGTCATCCGGGTCGCGTTGGCGGCGATCAACGCCAACAAGATGCGCAGCCTGCTCACAATGCTCGGCATCGTGATTGGCGTAGCGGCGGTTATTACCATGGTGGCCCTGGGTACCGGAGCCCCGCGCGCGGTGCAGGAACAGATCGATGCCCTCGGAACGAACGTCCTCACTGTCCGGCCCGGGCAGGCCTGGTTCCGCGGAGCCAGGGGCGGCAGCACGAAGCTGACCGTCGACGAAGCGTTCGCGGTGGCCGAGGCGGATGCGGTTCTCCAGGTCGCTCCCGAGATGTCTTCGAACATGCAAATCGAATTCGGGCGCTCCAACGCCAACGTCCGGGTCACAGGCACAACGGCCAACTTTCCAGATGTCAACAACCATAGCCTGGCCGTCGGACGGTTCTTCGACGAGCAGGAGACGAGTGGTCGACGGCGGGTGGCCGTCGTCGGGGGAGACGTCGCCGACGTTCTGGGGACCACTCCCCTGCAGTTGGTGGGGCAGAAGATCTCGATCTCCAACAACACTTTTGAAGTAGTCGGCGCCCTCGAGCCCAAGGGTGGATCAAGCTGGTTCAACCAGGACGAACAGATCTTCGTGCCGGTCACCACGGCGCAGTTCCGGCTCATGGGGACGGACCGGCTCGGTTCGTTCAACCTGACGGTCGACGAAGAGGCGTCCACGACACTGGCCATGGCCCAAATCGAGGGAATCATGCGACGCGAGCATCGGCTCCGCGTGGGTGAGGAGAACGACTTCTGGGTGATGGACCGGGCGGAGTTGATGGGTACGCGGCAGGAAACGACGCAGACGTTCACATACCTGCTGGCGGGAATCGCTCTCGTCAGCCTGCTGGTCGGCGGAATCGGGATCATGAACATCATGCTCGTATCGGTCACCGAACGGACCCGGGAGATCGGGATTCGAATGGCGCTGGGTGCGACGAGGGGTGCCGTCTTGACCCAGTTCCTGCTCGAGGCGCTAACCCTGTGTCTCGTCGGTGGCGTCATCGGCATCGGCCTCGGCATAGGTGCCTCCCAGCTTCTGAGCGCTCTGGCGAACTGGAACACCACCGTGTCTGGCCTCGCGGTCGGCATGGCGGTGATATTCTCTCTTACCGTGGGGCTGTTCTTCGGCATCTGGCCGGCCCGCAGAGCCGCCAGCCTGGATCCAATCGAAGCGCTACGCTGGGAGTAGAGAACTGACGTGAGCCTTGTTCCGATATCGTCACTGCCGCCGGACGCGCGGACCTGGTGCTTCGGCGCATCGGCCACACCCGCCGACGGTGCCCTGGATCGGCTGCGCAGCGCACTGGGGGCATTCCTTGAGACCTGGACAGCCCACCGCGCTGATCTGCGGGCGGGATTCGACTGGCTCCACGACCGATTCCTGGTGGTCGCCGTCGACGAGTCGGCGGCCGGCGCGAGCGGCTGCTCCATCGATACGCTGACCGCAGAGATCAAGCGCCTGGAGCGGGAGGCCGGTGTCGAGCTGCTGGACGCCGCCCCGGTGTGGTATCGGGAGCCCTCGGGTAGCGTGCAGCGCGTGACACGCGAGCAATTCCGACGGCTGGCGGCGGAAGGATCAGTATCAGCGGCCACGCCCGTGTTCGACCTCACGGTGCAGTCGCTCGGAGATGTGCAGACAGGGAATTGGGAGGTCGAGGCAGGGAGATCCTGGCACGCACGGCTGCTATGAGCCGGCGGGCGGCGGATCATACGGCGTTGGTCCTGTCCGGCGGAGGAGCTCGGGGCGCCTACCAGGTAGGAGTCTTGAAGTACATCGCCCGGCGTCGTCCCGAGGCCAACTTCCCGATCTTCACCGGTGTCTCCGCGGGTGCCATCAACGCCACATTCCTGGCCGGAAACCAGGGCTCGCTCGAGGTCGGTGTGGAAGCGCTGGCAGAGCTCTGGTCGTCGCTTAGCACAAGTCGCGTATTTCGGACGGACCTTCCGTCGCTGGCCATAAACGCTATCCGCGTGCTCCTGAATCTGGGATCCGGTGGTTCTGCCCTCGCGCCGCGGGTTCGGGGGCTGGTCAATACGGAGCCCTTGCATGGCTTTCTCGAGGAACTGATCGACAGCGATGCGATCGCTTCGAACATCGAGGCGGGCAGGCTGAGAGCGTTGGCCGTGTCTGCCACGTCCTATGGCTCGGGGCGCACGGTAGCGTTCGTGCAGGCCGAGGCCGATATCCAAACCTGGGAGCGAGTGCGAAGGCTGGCCGTGCATTCGCGGGTGACAGTCGATCACGTCATGGCATCGGCGGCGATTCCGCTGTTCTTCCCTGCTTGCTCGATTGGCGGCCGCTACTTCGGCGACGGCAGCTTGCGGCAGTCGCATCCGCTGGCACCGGCGATCCACCTGGGTGCCGATCGCATCCTCGCAATCTCTTCACGCTGGCGTCCGCCGGTCGTAGAGCCATCCGAGCAGCACCAGTCGTATCCACCTGCCGCTCAGCTGATCGGCTTGCTACTGAACTCGATCTTTCTGGACAACCTGGACGTCGATGCCGAGCGGTTGCGGCGCATCAACTACCTGCTCAGTCGCGTGCCGCAATCCCGTCGGTGGCTGCTGACCGAGAAGGAGGTCAAGCTCTTGGTCCTCAGGCCTTCCAGCGACATCGGCCGGGTGGCCGCGAAGTACGAGCGCCACATGCCGGCGTCGCTTCGCTACCTGATTCGCGGACTCGGCACTCGGCGCATCTCCAGTTCGGATCTCGTTTCCTACCTTCTGTTCGAGTCTGAGTATCTTACCCACCTGATCAAGCTGGGCGAGCGGGATGCCGAGCGTAACTGGCTGAAGATCAGGCGCTTCCTGGACGGGGCTGATGACGGCGAGGGCGCTTCGCCCGCCTAGAGCAGGTTAGTACCGTCCCAACATGTGACGGAGGGCGGACTCCAGGTCAGGCTCGCAAAACTCGTAACCCGTATCGGAGAGCTTGCCCGGGATCACCCTGGCGCTGGCCAGCAACAGTTCATCTGCCATGGCGCCCATCGCAGCCCGGAGAGCGAACGGCGGAACCGGGACGATTGCAGGGCGGTCGAGCACGTCGGCCAGTACTGCCGTGAATTCCCTGTTCGTGGCCGGGCGCGGCGCGGTCACGTTGACCGGACCGGCAAGGCGATCGTCGGAGATCGCATGCAGTGTGCTACCGATAACGTCATCCAGGGACACCCAGCTCCAGTACTGCCGGCCGGTACCCAGACGTCCGCCGACTCCCGCACGCATCGTCGGCAGCATCTTCTTCAGGGCGCCGCCCGAGGGCCATATCACGACGCCGAACCGAGAGTGAACCACGCGGATTCCGGCGTTCCGGGCGGAGTCTGCAGCATGCTCCCACTCTTCCACCACAGAGGGTAGGAATCCCTTGCCGGCCGTCGCCTGTTCGTCCAGCACCTCGTCGGCGCGGTTTCCGTAGAAACCGATTGCCGAAGCGCAGATCAGCACCGGCGGCGGTGATTCCAGCCCCGCGAGCAGATCACTGAGGATGCGGGTGCCGTCGACGCGGCTGTCGCGGATTCGACGACGGCGCTCACGAGTCCATTGCCCAGCGGCGATCGGCTCGCCCGCCAGATGTACGACCGCGTCCAGGCCCTCCAGCGCTCCCGGATGAATTTCGCCGGACGTGGGTCTGGCCAGCGCAATTGGAACGTGCCCGCCTGTGGAAAGAACGTGGGTCAGCGCCGCACCTACCAGGCCGGACGAGCCTGTGATCCCGATCCTCCGGCCCGGTGCGAGGCCGGTGCGTGCGTGCAGCGACAGGTCACGCGACACGACACGGTGGCGGTAGGCGATGCCGCGCTCGATTCGCTCACGCAGGTAGCGTCCCGCCACGAAAGCACCCATCGGCTCAAATGGCAGTTCGTAGTCGATCCGGTCCTCAATCTCGCACGTCGACCTTGTAATTGCGGAGAACAGATGCCGATGCTGCCAGCTTGCAAACGGGCCTTCGACTTGTACATCGGAGAAGCTTTTGCCGGGTTCCGGAGCGAGGTGCTCGGATACCCACGTAAGGGCCGTCGGGCCCAGGCCGAGGCGGACCGTGGTCCGGCGGCCCTCGTCTACTCCTTCGTCGCGTTCTACCACTTCTATCGGCTCCCAGGGCGGCAACAGGCGCTCGAGAGCTCCAGGGCGCACGTGCCAGTCCCACACGTCCTCGACCGAGGCGGGAACCTCGCTCACCAACCGAATGATCTCGAGTGCCATTGCCACTCCTGGAGGACAGTCTGTCCGATACACTGTCGGGGGCTCAAATTACTGTCTTCCTTGCCCGAATGCGCAAAGGCGGCCGGTCGAGTCCCGGTTGCGACACCTGATAGGTAGCGATGATACGAATCCTGCATGTCTCCGACGTCCACCTCGGTGCGCCGCTGAGTGGTTTCGGTCAGCACGCGGCCGACCGTCGGCGGAGCATCCGTTCGGCGTTCCGGCAACTTCCCGAGCTGGCCGACCGCCTGGAGATCCACGCTGTGGTCGTGGCCGGCGACCTGTTCGACAACCAGTTGCCGGACCGGGCCGACGCGGATCTGGCGCGCGAAGTACTGCGAAGTCTAGCCGATGGCGGGCGCCGGGGGGTGTTCGTCATTCCCGGCAACCATGACCGCTGTTCGACGCCCGACTCGCCCTGGCACACCATGCCCGATGAGATCGAGGTGATTCTCGAACCTCGCTTCGGGGCTCCCCGCTCCCTTGAGGTCGGCGACACGTGGTTGCACGTCTACGGCGTCGCGTACGATCCGGTGGCCGAACCGGACCCGCTGGCCGGATATGTGAGGACGTCGGCGGAGGGTTCTCACGTGGTCTTGCTGCACGCGGGAATGTCGGACAACCCAGGCTGGCATGGCGGACACGGCCTCCGAACGACCTCACAGGCTGTGGCGGCGATCGACGCCGACTATGTCGCACTCGGAGACTACCATGCGTGTCGTCTCCCGACCGAATTCGCGGGAGGACGGGCGTGCTACGCCGGTTCATTCGCTGCGGTGAGGGCGACGGAAACGGGCCCCCATGGCGTCGTTGTTGTCGAGCTTGAGGCAGGCGGCGTTCCGGCGGCTCGGCTGGTGCCGTCGAGCACACCAATGCTGATCGATCCGGGCGACGTCGACGTGAGCGACGTCGGTTCCGACCTGGAGGCCGCCGAGAGAGTGGGTGCGCGGATCGCCGAGGAATCGACCGCGGTCGATCATGCCGTCCACCCGGTGGTGCGCCTGGTCGGCGAGCCGGGCATCCCGCTCGACGGAGACAGAATCGGTGATGCGCTGACGGAGCGATACGGATTTGCCGTCGTTGCCGATGACACCCGATTCATCAGCTCGGCGCGGGTACACGCCCTTTCCGGACAGCGCACGGTCGCTGGTCACGTGGCGCGAATCGGACTGGCACGTACCGATGACTCAGCGGACGGCGAGCAGCGTGCGGTAGCGGAGCACGCGCTGCGTATCTCATTGCGCGCCCTGGAGGAAGTATGAGTTCGCCGACGATCCTCGGGATCGATCTGCGGTTCGGCCGGCACGCCGACTCGTTCGAGCTTGAAGCCGAGGGCCCTGTCGTGATCAGCGGACCCAACGGATCAGGAAAGACGACCCTCGTCGATGCCATACTCCGCACCATCTATGGGTTCAGGCGAAGGCGGACGGGCGATGCCGCGTTGTTCGAGGCCCGGCGGCCGTGGTCGGGCGGGTCATACAGCGCCTCCATCCGAGTGCGCGATCTCGCCGGCGACGTACTGTCCTGGTCCCGGGACTTCGATACGGACGAGGTTTGTGTGCGGACAGCGGACGGCACACTCCTTTTCGAAGGTGTGGCGAACCCGGGCGGCGCCGGACCGACCGTCGAACGCTACCGGGATGTCGTGCGCTCGGTATTCGGCCTCGACGATCTGGACGACTGCGATCGAACAACGACGATACGGCAGGGCGCCCTCCTGGATACGACGTTCGACGGCGATCTGCTGACCCTCGCCGAGGGGGGACACGCAAGAGTTCAGGCCGCGCTGGATGCGATCGAGGCAGCGCACAAGGAGTTGTCCAGGCAACCTGTCGTCGAAGGCGGTCGGCGGCTCAACCGCGACAGGCAGCTGGAGCAGACCCGTTCGGCCCTGACCGAGGCCCGGATGCGACTCGAGGAAGCCCAGCGAGCCGACCGTGCGCGAGGTCCGATCGTAATTCGCCTCAGCGAACTCGAACAGGAAGAGGGGCGGCTCGAGGGCGAGTTGGCTGACCTCGAACCCGCGCTGCGGCGGCTGTTCGAGAGGGCGACCGCGGCTGCCGTCCACGAGGCCGCTTCCGAGCGTCTGGATCGGCTGGTCCAGCTTCGAGCCGACCTCGAATCCGCCCGGCGGGCGACGGAGTCCGCGGAACGCGAACTCACGCGACGAGCCGTGCGTGGTGAGTATCCGGACGACTTCCGAGGCACGGCTGCGGATCTAAGGAGCGCTTGGAAGCGGCGGGCTGATCTCGACAGGCAGCTTGCGACCACGAGGGCGGGCGCAGCCTGGGGGGTCTGGGTGGGAGGCGCAGGTGCCGCCGTCCTGGCGACCGGAACGATCCTCGCGACCCGAGGCTCCATCGTCGGTTGGATCGTCGGGCTCCTCGGGGCGACCCTGGGGATCACCGCCCTCGTTCGTGAGGTCGTCGTGCGTCGGGAACGAGCCGCGGCCCTGGCCGAGCGCGCTGAAATCGATGCGTCGGTCGTGGCGTTGTTGGATGGTGTACCCGATTCCGGGACGGTCACACCGGCCACTCTGCCCGATAGACTGGACGTATTCGAGCAGCAGGACGAGGCGCGGCGCCGGTTGGCGGCGTCCGGCAGCCAGGTGGGTGTGATTGCTGAGCGCATTAGGGATGCGGCCGACGCCGCGGGCACGCCGGGCCGATCCATCGTTCACCTCGAATCGGACGCCCGCCAGCGCCTGATCGAGACCGAAGCCGCCCTGACACGCATCGATCGGGCTCTCCCGGAGAGCCTGCCGGGCGATCTGGCCTGCGAGACGGAATCCGTCGAGTCGGCGATCGAAGCGGCTCGCGTTCGACTTCAAGAGGTCCGGGGTGAACGGGAACGACTCGCCCTGGAGTTGGCCGGATCGGCACGGGCGATGGTGGGCATCGCAGGACTGGAGGACGAATGCGAGCTGCTCGAGCGCCGCGTGGAGGAATTGCGGCGATCGGCCGAGGCTCACCGGGCGGCGCACCGGCTGGTTCGGGAAGCGTATGCCGAATTCCGGGAGCAGGATGAAGCGAGGCTCGTCGAAGCCGTGGCGAAGCGTGTCCGCCTTCTGGGGAGGCCGGTGTTGGCCGGTTTTCGCGCTGACGAAGGCCTGTCCGCCGCGACGGTCAAACTGGAGGGGCGCCGGGTGGCCCTCGATTCTCCTGAGCTGAGCTTCGGACAACGGCACTTGCTCAAGCTGGCCATCAGGCTCGGAACGGCCGACTTTCTGGGCGTCGCCGGCCTCGCCACGCCACTTGTCGTCGACGAGCCGTTCGCCCATCTGGACGATCGCAATTCGGCCCAGGTGTGGCAGCTCCTGGTCCGGATCGCGGCCGAGCGCCAGGTCATCGTCACCACGCAGGATTCGCCCCTGTTGCGTCGGCTGGGCGTATCGACCGGGATCGTCGAGCTCGCGGATGAGCAGCACGAACGGCGTGCAACGCCAGAGACACGAAACGTGTTAGGACTCTCGACCGCCGAACCCGCCGTCGCGGGCCAGCCCGGCGGGGACAGAGCTTTGGATGGGGGGATGGAGTGAGACTTTCGGACAGCAGTATCGCCAGGCCGGTTCTTACGACGATGGTCGCCACGGGCCTGGTGCTGTTCGGTGCAATCAGCTTTACGCGTCTCTCGGTGCGCGAGTTGCCTGACGTGGATCCGCCGGTCGTATCCGTAAGCACCTTCCTGCGCGGTGCAAATCCACGGGTAATGGAGACCACGGTTACTGACGTACTGGAAGAGGAGCTCAGTACGATACCCGGTGTCCGCACGATCAGCAGTTCGAGCTCGGAGCAGTCGAGCAACATTACACTGGAATTCACGCTCGACCGTGACCTGGAAGTGGCGGCCCAGGATGTCCGGGACAAGGTGTCGCGCGTCCGCGGCAGGCTGCCCGCCCAGATTCAGGAGCCCGTCGTCACCAAGCAGGATGCCGACGCCCAACCATTCTTCTGGATGGCACTCACGGCCGATAACTACAGCCTCCTGCAGCTGTCGGACATCGCGGACCGCATCGTCAAGCAGCGGCTCCAGTCCGTAGACGGCGTGGGCCGGGCGCAGGTATTCGGCGAAAAGCGCTATTCGATGCGAGTCTGGCTGTCCCCGGCAGCCATGGCTTCGCGAAGCATCACTGTCCAGGACGTTCAGAACGCGATCCTGACCAGAAACGTGGAAATTCCAGCCGGCCGGATCGAGTCGGTGCAGCGAGAGTTTTCCGTCCGCTCCATGGGCGAACTGAAGACGCCCGAGGAATTCGCGAACATCGTGGTGGCCTCACAGGGTACACAGCTGGTGAGGCTGGGAGACATAGCCCGTGTCGAACTGGGCCCGGAGAGTCGCCGCAGCTACCTCCAATTCGACGGAATCCCGGGCGTGGCGGTGGGTGTGGTGCGCCAATCGAAGGCTAACCTGGTCCAGGTGTCGGATAACATCCGCGCCGAGGTTCCCGAAATCCAGGAGGCGCTGCCGCCCGGTGTCGAGCTGACGATCGGCTTCGATTCGTCCGAATTCGTCAGGAGCTCGATCCAGGAGGCGCAGGAGACGTTGATTCTGGCCGGCCTGCTCGTCGTCCTGATCATCTTCGTGTTTCTGCGAAACCTGCGAGCGACCTTCGTACCGGCCCTGGCGATCCCGACGGCGATCGTCGCCACGTTCGCGGTACTGTATGCGTTCGGGTTCTCGATCAATCAGTTCACCCTGCTCGCGCTGATTCTGGCCATGGGCATCGTGGTGGATGACGCGATCATCGTGATGGAGAACGCGTACCGCCACCAGGAAGAGCTCGGGGAGGATCCGGTCACGGCGGCACGCCATGGAACGAGCGAGATCGCATTCGCCGTGATCGCCACCACGGTTTCGCTGGTCGCGGTGTTCACCCCCCTGGCGTTTCTCCAGGGAACGGCCGGACGCCTGTTCAACGAGTTCGGTGTAGCCCTTGCGGGTGCCGTGGTAATCAGCAGTTTCATCGCGCTGACGTTGACGCCGATGGTGTCTGCAAAGTTGCTCAGAGTTCCCACCTCACACGGGAAGTTGTTCCTGAGGTTCGAGCGCGGACTCAACGCCATCCAGGACGGCTATCGACGCAGCCTGGATGTTGCCGTCCACCATCGTCTCGTCGTCATCGTCGCGGCCGTGTTCGTCGTGCTCGGAGCAGGCTTCGCATTTCGAGCCCTCGAGCGAGAGTTCATCCCGACCGACGATCGTGGATTCTTCATTGTGTTCCTGCTGGCGCCGGTGGGCTCATCGCTCGAGTACACGATCGCCCATCAGCAACAGGCCGAGCAGATCGTGCAGAACACGCCGGGCGTTGAGCACCACTTCAGCGTAGTCGGGTTCTTTGGTGACGTGAACACGGGCATCATGTTCGCCCGCCTCGAGGACCGGGACAGTCGCCGCGACCTCCAGACGATCGTCGGCGAGATTCGCGGACAGCTGTTCGGAATCCCGGGCGTGCTGGCGTTCGCGCAGATTCCGCCGGCCATCGGGTTCGGTAATCCGGTCAATTTCGTGGTCCGTAATCCCGACTTTGACTCGTTGGTGGCTGGAATGGATCAGTTCCTGGCTCGGGCACGACAGATTCCCGGGCTCGTCAATGTCGATACCGATCTGAAGGTGGACAAGCCGGAACTCGAGGTGTCTTACGACCGGGACCGGGCCGAAGACCTGGGCGTGGCAGTCGCTGACATCTCGGCCACTCTGCAAACGATGCTGGGAGGACAGCGCGTGGGCACGTTCACGCGAGACAGCAAGCTCTACTATGTGGTGCTGCAGCTGGAGGACGAGGATCGCGCCACACCGTCGGACATGACCAACATCTACGTGCGAGGCCGCGACGGCGAACCGGTCAAGCTGGACGCGGTCGCGTCGATAACAGAGAGCGTAGGCCCTACCCAGCTCAACCACTTCGACCGGGTTCGCTCGTTCACCCTGACCGCCGGTCTCCAACCCGGCTTCACGCTCGGGGCCGCGATCGACTCGCTGAATGCGCTGGCAGCGGAGATCCTCCCGAGGGGCAGTTCGACGGCTCTCGCCGGGGAGTCACGAGAGTTGGAAGACAGTGGCAACGCGCTGTACTTCGCGTTCGTCCTGGCACTCATCGTGGTCTATATGGTTCTCGCGGCCCAGTTCGAATCGCTGATCCATCCTTTGACCGTGTTGATGTCGGTTCCGTTGGCGGTGACCGGCGCCCTTGCGACCCTGCTGATCACGGGATCGACGCTCAACATGTTCAGCCAGATCGGCATGATCCTTCTGGTGGGACTGGTCACCAAGAACTCGATCTTGCTGGTGGAGTACGCGAATCAGTTGAAGGGCCGCGGGATGGAAACGCTCGAAGCTGTTCTCGAAGCCGGACGCATTCGCTTACGGCCCATCCTGATGACATCAGTCGCGACGATTATCGCGATGATGCCGATCGCGCTAGGACTCGGCGCCGGGTCTGCGAGCCGCCGGCCTCTCGGTTACGCGATCGTGGGAGGCATGTTGTTTTCTACGGTCCTGACGCTGTTTCTGGTACCGGTCGTTTACGTGCTTTTGGATGAAGCCCGCGTGCGGTTGAGCCGGCGCAGCGAGGCCCTGGAGCCGGTACGCGCGGAGGGCCCATGATTGCAGCTTTGCTGGTCGCCGTCCAGGCGAGCGCAGGTGTCGGAAGCCCCGTGGTCGCAGAGCCCGCAGGACAGCAGGATACGGTGCCCGTCGTGACGCTCTCTGAAGCGCTCGAGGCTGCCGCCAATGTCGATCCGAACTACGTGTCGGCCCTGCGCCAGGTGGGCGATGCCGCGTGGGTCCGGCGGGGCGCGTGGTCTGCCTTCCTGCTGCCTTCGATCAACTTCAACTGGTCCCTGTCGCAGTTTTCTCCCGAGCAGTTCAACATCGGGACGAATTCAGTAACCGATCGACTCACGACGTTCAGCCTCCAGGGTTCGTACGATGTGTTTCGTGGCGGTGCCAAGTTCCATGATCTGGCTGGCTCGGCCGCTGCCGTCGATGGCGCTGCCGCGGGAGAGCTCCAGGCTCGTTACCAGACGGCGCTGGCGACCGAGTCCGACTATTACGACGTAATCGCGCAGCGTCAGTTGCTGACCGTGGCACAGGAGCGGGTACGCCGGGCGACTGAACAACTGAGCGTGGCTCGTGCCAGGGTGCTGTCCGGGGCGGCCGTACAAACGGACTCTTTGCAGTTGTTGCTGGAATTGACGCGCGCGCAGGTGGACGAGCTGGTTCAGAGCTCATCGCTGACGATCGCCCGGCTCCAGCTCGGCCGTCGAGTGGGCCGCGACGGACCTGTGGACGCAGCTCCGCTGGATGCTGCCGCATCTCGCGAGTTGCCGATAACGCTTGATGCCGCCGTCGTCGAGGCGACAAGCTCGAGTCCGGCGCTCATGGTTGCTCGAGCGCAACAGCGGCTCGCGGACGCGGCGTTCAAGAGCGAGCGGGCAGCGTATCTTCCCCGGTTGTCGCTGTTCGGGCAGTGGCAGGGGTTCGACGATGACCTGATTCCTGACGCTACCAATCGGACCGTCGTGGGAGCCGCACTTTCGTTTCCGCTGTTCGACGGCGGCGCCCGGGAACTGCGAGTGTATCGCGCCAGCACGGCGCGGCGAGTGGCCGATGCTGCCGCCACGGATGCGCGGCGGGCGGCGGCTCGTGACGTGACTGAAGCCTACGAGACGTATACTACGGCGCGGGCCAGCACCGAACTGGCGGAGCGTGGAGTCACGGTGGCTACAGAGAACCTTCGCGTGCAGACCGAGAGGTACCGCGCCGGCGCGACGACGATCATCGATCTGATTACCGCCCAGGTGGACCTGGCAGAGGCCGAAGTCGTGCTGGTTCAGGCGCGCTTTGCCACGCGACTCGCGTTGGCCGGAGTCGAGGCTGTCCTGGGACGGAGACTATTCTGATACGGCGTACACGGGAACAGAGGGCGATATGGGGGGGCTAGCGGTGCGAGAGGTGGGAATCCATAGAGGGCTGTCGACGGCGGCCGCCATCGTGGCGGTTGGGCTCGGCGCCGCCTGTGGTGGAGCGGATGGCTCGACCGACGGGGGTGGAGGCGGGCCGCCTCAGATGCCGGTGCGTACCGCCGAAGCGAGAGCCGATACCGTGGTCGACGAACTGCGTGCTACCGGACAAATCCAGGCCGTGCAGTCGATCGAGCTGCGACCCGAAGTTTCGGGTCGCCTGCAACAGATTCTCGTCCGCGAGGGTGCCGAGGTCCGGCGCGGCACAGGCCTGTTCAAGGTGGATGACGCGGAGCTTCGGGCCGAAGTAGACAGGCTCGAGGCGGACATGGACCTTGCGACGCAGGCACTTGAGCGCACCCGGGAGCTTCTCGCCCGCAACGCCTCGTCGGAAGCTGACCTTGAACGAGCGGAGGCGACGGCTCGCAGCGCGCGCGCCCAGCTGGAGCTCCAACGCACTCGCCTGAGCCGAACCGTGGTTCGCGCCCCCTTTGCCGGCGAGGTCGGCGAGCGATTCGTGAGCCTCGGTGACTACCTGACCACTGCGTCGGCGTTGACGACCCTGCAGACGGTGAATCCGCAGAGAGCAAGCTTCGATGTGCCAGAGCGTTATGCACAGGTGCTGGAGGAGGGACAGACCGTATCGTTCACCGTCGCGGCAATTCCGGACAGACAGTTCACGGGCATCGTCGACTTCGTGGATCCGCGCGTTCGTCTGCCGGGCCGGACCATCACGGTGAAGGCGAGCGTAGCGAACGAGGACCGCAGTCTGAAGCCAGGGATGTTCGTGGAGGTACGGCTCGCGACGGAAGTGCGGCCGGCCGCCGTAGTGATTCCGGAGGAGGCGGTCCTGCCGCTGCGAGGGTCAACGTTCGTGTGGGTAGTAACACCGGAGAATACGGCAAACCGCGTGGAGGTCGAGCTCGGCGTGCGTCGGCCCGGAGATGTGGAAGTCGTCAGCGGGATCGAGGCGGGTCAGCAGGTCGTGACGGGCGGTCAGGCTCTGCTGTTTCCCGGTGCGGGTTTAATGATAATTGGCAGCGAGCCGGAGGCGGGCAGCGAGCCGGAGGCGGAGGCGGGCGAAGCACCTGCGGATCCTCCCAGCTAGCCGGTCGCTCAGGGCCGGGCCGCGTCCAGTGCCGTCGTCCTGAGCCCCGCCATCCCATAGTCGATGATCGCATAGACGGAAGCGATACCCACCAGCAGAATCAGCACCATCACGTACTGCGGCGCAAAGATCAGCGTGAACAACGCCACTACCTGGAGCGCCGTCGTCACGCGTCCTCCCATTCGCGAGTGAAACGGCACGGGCTCACCGGCCAGCTTGGACACGATGAACACGCCGCCGGTAAACAGGTCCCGCAGGATGAGTATGATGAATCCCGCCCATTCGACGTGGCCGCTCGGCAGAAACGAAACCAACGCCAGGAACACGAAGATCCGATCGCAGAACGGGTCGAGCAGAGCACCCACTTCCGTCTGAGTCCCGGTGAGCCGAGCAATCGCACCGTCCAGCAGGTCAGTCGCCGCACCGGCGGCCAGTACAGCGGCCACCGCCATCGGGTCTTCGAGAGCCAGTATCGTGATCCCGAGCGGGATGCGCGCCAGCGATAACAGATTCGCAACGGTTAGAAACCCGGCGTCCTCCCGGGGGGCCGAGGCGCTCATCCGCCGACATCCAGGTAGTCGGCTACGGCATCGCCGAAGGGCAACGGCTTGATGAAGAACACCGTGAGGAGCGGATTCGCCGTCGTGCTGAGCACGCTTCCGGACGTGAGGATCTCGAATTGCTCCGTGGCAAATGGCCTGGGCACGCC